>CAZHRD010000013.1:0-10226 GCA_964533985.1 uncultured Candidatus Saccharibacteria bacterium
GTCTTCATCTTTTTTTAACAGTCGGGGCATAAGATTCCCAATAGCAACGCCTACAAACAGGAAAAGTATAAAAAGAGGGATAAGATAGAGAGCCAGCTTTTTACCTTTGATGCTTTCTATCTTGTCGTAAATTTCTTTAAACGATTTAGGCATTACTAACATTATAGCTGTAAATTAAGCCGTTGCCAAAGATTATGTATAAACGAATTTATTTCATAGCGTTGGTGCCCGGTTATAATTCCGGGGCAAGAACACATACTTTGTACTTGTATAGCAAGGACGAAAAAATTGTGGTACCAGTGGAAATACAAAACATGGAGGCGTTAATGTTTTTGACAGGAAAAACACATGTGGACCGGGCAGCACCTAGTGTTTTTGGGGCGATTAAAGCGCTGATTGAGGGTTTTTCAGCTAAATTGATCAGTGTCACGGTCTACAAACACCAAAATGAGCTCTTTTACACCTATTTGAACCTAATTTGCGGGGAAAAACACCTAGAGTTGGCCATGGAGTTTACAGATGCGTTTGCGGTTTCCCGACTGTTTGATGCACCTTTGTATATGGACCATAGAGTGTTAGTGGAACAGGGTATTAAAGTTTCCAAGGAGATCATTAGGGATGCGCTGAGGGAGGATTATTAAAAAAAATCGGTTTGCTTGCTTATCTCAAATACATATTAACATTATTCACATGCTCATCTATAGTGGAGGCGTAATGAGTAACCCCGTCACTGTCAGTTAGATAAAAGTAGTAACCGGTTTCCACGTGATTTATGACCGCTTCCAACGCCGAGGCGCTAAAGCTGGAAATAGGAGCCGGGGGTAATCCGGCTACTTTTCTGGTGTTATAGGGGCTATCAAAATTCAGATCGTACTCGGTGAGACTGGAAGGCCACCAATTCATATCCTCCAATAAATCTTTTTCTAAACCTGTCTTGCAAGTTTCCACACTGGCACTCAGATTACAATCAGCACCTTCTACACGGCATTGCACGGGCACACAGTGTTTATCCAAAGCCACCGCGTATTGCGTAGTAGCGTCAGCCTCTAAGGGCGCGCCCTGCTCCATACGTGAGATCAAAATTCCGGCAATGATTTGTCTATCCTCATACTTCACAGCCTCTCTTTCAATGATAGAGGCTAAAATAACCGCCTCATCCCTGGTCAAACCTGCTGCTTTCAGGCTCTTTGCGCTCAGAAGGTCTTTGGTTTTTTCTTCAAAGGTAGTTTTTAGGGTGTCGATGATATCTTCCTGATTAGCATCAATATTTAAATAATAAGTATCGGGAAATAAATAACCTTCATAATCCCGGGCCTCCAGGACAAATTTTTTGTAATCTATGTTATCTAACTTTTGGGAAAGAAGATCGGCTAATTGTTCGACCCGCCAACCTTCTATATATATTATGGTGATATCATTTCTACCTTGCTGCAAAAACCTAACCAAATCTTTCATGTTTGTCATGGCAGGAATAGAAAACACGCCGGCCTGCATTTTCGATTCTAATTTATTGATTTTTAGATAAACCTTAAAAAGCAGCGGAGAATTAATTAACCCTGCGTCTTTAAGATCAAAGGAAATTTCCGACACACTACTGCCCGGTTTTATCTCAACTGAAATATCTTTGTTTGTTTGAGCCGGTTCGTTGATAGCGTAGTTGTAAAGCAGCACCGGAACAACCGGAAGTGTTACTAAAAGGGCAAGAATTATCACAATCAAAATGTTTCTTTTTTGGTGTTTATTGTTGCCCGAATTTTCCATACGGGTATGATAGCATAAAAGGTTGTTTTCGGGTAAAATAGGGGTTGCAGGAAGCCGGCTGGTCGCCCCTTAGGGGGAGGAAAGTCCAGACTGCGCAGAGTAAGGGGACGGGGGGTAACCTCCGACGTGTAAGCGCTAGTGCCCTAGATTTGAAAAGATTTAGGTACAGAGTGTGAATTAACACACTTTGAGAGCAACAGAGACGAGTTTTTTCCTAAAGCTTCGGCCACGGAAAATTCATGAAACGGGCAATCCCACCCGCAGCAATCCACGACCGTACCGTCTGAGTTCACTCGACGATTCCGCTTAGGTGGAAACGGTACAAAGATGGAGCCTAGATAGATGACCGGACTCAAACAGAATCTGGCTTACGAGCTTCCTGCACTTAATCCTATAGTTTGCGTTCTGCACACTTTCGTAATACAATACCCCCAATACAAAAAGGAGAATACTGTGACTAAGAAACCTGCGACAGGTGAGAAAATGTGCCCTGTACTTACCGCAGCCGTGTATGCATCATTTCATAAGGGAGACCCGGTAGACTGCTGGGGTGCTAGATGCCAATGGTGGGATGACAAACGTGAGGATTGCGGAGTTAAAAATAACGCTCGGACCATCGTTGATCAAGAACAATCCCAAGAAACCAAAAATCCCGGGACTTAAAACCCAAGGAGAGTGACATGAAAATAATAAGAGATTACCTCACTGACGTAATTACCGGCATAAACACTTTTTTGGCGGGTATAGAGGTGGACGAGCTTACAGACGACGAGATATTTGAAATGCAGTTGCTTACTAAAGGCGGTGGCAATGATGCGGCCATGGCTCGTGATCTTCTTTCTGCCATTGCTAATGACGAATTTGAAAGATGCAGTGACTCCCTTAAAAGGGTTGCAGATTATTATTCTTGCATCAAAAGGGAACTACGCAGGGGAGATGTAGATCTTTCTTTCCTGAAAGAATGTGTGGATGACCTGAAAAAGGAAATTAAAAATATTTGAACGTAAAGTCGAACCACACACAAAGACACTCACTCAACCAAAGGGCGGGTGTCTTTTCTTTTACAGGGAGTTATTTCCTATCCTCTAAAACACTCTTAATCACCACATGCCCAATCATCATGGTAGGAACAGCCACCACCGTCCCCACAATTCCAAATAAACTTCCGCCAATCAATAACCCAATTAAAATAACCAGAGGGCTCATGCCGCTAACTTCGCTCATAATTCTGGGGACAAGCAAATTATTCTCAAGATTTTGGATCAAGATATAAACCGCCACAATTAATAACGCTTTTATAGGAGAGTCCACCACCGCCACTAAAACTGCCACTACGGCTGACATGATCGGTCCAATTATGGGCACGACTTCAAAAAGACCGGACATAATGCCTAAAGCCAAAGCAAACTGAATTCCCACAATTCTCAACCCAATATAGCTTAAAACACCTATAATAATCATCAAAACCAGCTGGCCCTTAAGCCAAATACCGACGTTGTTCTCTACATCCGCAACTGTTTGTTCGACTCTTTTCCTCTGTTTTTCTTTAAACAACAAGATAAATCTCGACTTAATATTTATCCAATCTATCGACATGTAAATGGCCATGATCAATATACTTACTAGTGCGGTCACGTTATTAAAAATGGATTTCGTGGCGTTTAGTACCCCACCGGAGGTAGCTAAAAAGCTTCTTACAATTTCTGACAGAGAAAACTCAATGCTTCCGCCAAAGGTAAACATCTCCTGGTTATTTAACAGAGTTTGAATTAATTTTTGGGTCTGCGTGATAACAGGACCTGAACCAATAGAAATAGCTAAACTGGTTACTAAAAAAATAATCAGGTAGGTAATCAAAACTGCAAAAGATCGTCCAAACTCTTTCTTAAAAATTTTTTTTAGCGAAAAATATTGGATGGTGTGTTCTAAAGAAATGCTGACTAATAACGAGATGACGACAAGACCAATGATATTCCCCAGTTTAAATATGACATATAAACCTAAAGCAATTAATATGGCCTGGGCTACGGTTTTGAGCGATACAACAATGTTCTTATCCATTGGCTATATTGTATACTGTTTCGAATTTGTTGTCTTGTGTGATGTCGAACCAATTTATGTGGCGCATTTTTTTAAAGTAGGTTTGCTGGCGTCTGATGTAGGCGTGAAGATCGTGCTTGGTTTTTTGGATGGCTTCCGCTTCCGGGGTTTCGTTTTTTAAAAATGAGACAGCGGTTTTATAAACTAAACCCTGCAATTTGTCCGATTCCGCATACTCCGATTCCATGAGCCATTTTGTTTCTTCTAAAAGTCCGGCGTGCCAAATTTTATCTACCCAAGTGTCGGCTCTCTCATAGAGTACGTTTCTGGAAGCAAACAATCCTGTTTTCACGAATTCCACGTTTTCTAAAAGGGCTAATGGTTCTCTTTTTGTTGTGGACTTGGATTTTTCAATGGCTCGAATCAGGCGTACCGGATTTTTTAAGTCTGTTTTTTGGGCTAGCTCAGGATTTATTTTTTCTAGTTCCAGTTTTAATTGCTCGGTAGATAATATTTCTAGAGTCTTACGCAAAGAAAAATCAGGCGGAGCTTGGTCAGTTTTTACGTCGCCGGTAACAATATTTACATAAAAACCGGTTCCGCCCACCAAAAAAGGTGTTTTCCCACGGGAAATGATGTCTTTTAGCTTTTCTATGGCAAAAACCGCGTAGTCATAGGCAGAAAAATAGGTGTTCGGGTCCGTCAAATCGTACCCCCAAACACTGATTCCATCCATTTTCCAGCCATTTTCCTGTTTTTCAATCAAAATATCCGAATTTATAGGCTTTTTACCCGTCCCAATATCCATAAACTTATAAATCTGTCTGGAATCGGCGGAAACCACCTCACCGTTAATTTTTTGGCACAAATCTAACACCAAGGAAGTCTTACCCGAAGAAGTCGGCCCCAATATCACAAAAACTTTGTTCATGACCCTATTATAAATCACAAGTTACTTCTTTTTTTAAAATATTAGATATAATGGAATTAATATGTCACCTGCCGGTACAGAAACACAAACAGTTTCCTTAGAATACGTGGTGGCTGAAGAAACCCCAGAAGTTAAACCTGAAAAGACAAAGGAGCTCTCCTCCTCATCTGAAGCCCAAAAAAGAATCGAAGTACAAAAAGGCCAAGCTCTTGAAGTATTTAGAAAAACACCAAAAGAAATAGAAGAGAAGTTTGGTTTGATGGTTCTGGAACGAGTTTTCCCTGAGTTACAAATTGACGACAAATACATCAGCTTTTTATTAAAAGACGGACAGAAAGATTTTGATTTCAAAAGTAATGTAACAGGCGAGAGTATTCCCGCAGGTCAGATTAGCGATCATTGGATTCTTCCCAGAGGTGAACAAATCTCAAAAAGTACAGGTGCTTTATACATCACGGAAAAAATTGGTAAAAACACAAATTTAGGAAATTCTTTTTTATCTTGGGAATTTAATAATCTTAAAAACATGATAGATTCTGAAGAAAGTAGACCCCTCAACGAACAGACTGTGCTAAAAGTCGCTGTAAAAACTGACACCGGATCCGAAACTCCTCATAAAAGAAAAATGGTACCCGAAGATCTATTCGACCAGGACGAAGATACTAAAGAAGACTCTATAAACAAAAACGGAGGTCTCTCAGAAGAAGATTCAGTCCTAGAAGAAATATGGGAAGGAAAAGAAATGGAAGATGTTGTTAACGAAGAGGTTAGCCCCAATCAGAGAGTTACACAGATGTCTGACCCGGAAAGCATCACCACCCTAGCTACAGGGGTTATAGAATCGCCTCAAAGAGATTTTGACTCCATGGGAGAAGGCGCCTTTGTTGTAACCGAAGCAAAAAGTAAAAGTGAACTTCCCGCTCCGATAGAAGGTTACGGTGTTTCAATAAAAGAAAAACTTCATGAACAAATTGGTAACCTGTTCCCTGAAAATGATGCGGCTAGAAAAAATCCCGATGCCTTACTAACAAAGTATCCCCCCGTTCTGATTTCTCAGGATTTAATAATTCTTTCTGTAAAAAATAAGGAAACAGGGTTTGAATATTTTGCTTATGCAAAAGTTCCGGATGAAGAAACCCCTCTTGAACATAAATGGGTGCAGAACATTTTCAGAAAAGGCGACGATGTTCCTTTGCAGATGACTAGATGGTTAAGTCACCTGGAAGTAAAAGATGACAATGGAAAATATGTAAAAGGTTTTAATACGATTGCACTTACGGTTTAAATTTACTCTTCTTCCACACTTCAGACAGATAGTTATGTCTCCACTTTTTCTCTTTAAGGGAAACGTCGTCTTTCATAACTTTTTGAGAGGCTGTGCCTTCCCTAGGAGAATACATGCTAATAAAGGCGACGTTGAATTTTATGGTTTCGAATAATTTTACGGTGTCCATAAATTGTTCTCTGGTTTCTCCGGGAAAACCTACAATTATATCTGTGCCAAACTCCGCTTCCGGCTTAGCTTTTTTAATTTCTTCTATCAAGCTTATAAATTCCTCAACAGTGTGGCGCCTGTTCATCTGTCTTAGCACTTCATTATTTCCCGATTGCACGGCAATATGAAAATAGTTGGAGATTTTAGGGTGTTTTGTGGCGTCAATTAGGTCTTTGGTAAAATCAAACGGATTAGAGGACATAAATTCGATTTTTTCCAGACCTTCCACTTGGCAAACCTTTCTTAGCAAGTCTGCAAAGGGTAATTTCTGGTCGCTGCCACTTCTGATGGCAAACTTTTCTTTTTTAGTAAGCCCCCAGGAGTTTACATTCTGCCCGCAAAGCATGATATTTTTGTAGCCACGTTCTACTAAATGTCTAACTTCGTTTAGGATGTCCTTCTCGTCACGGGAAACTTCTTCTTCCCTAGCGTAAGGAACCACGCAGTAAGTACAAAAATTATCACAACCGTTGGAAATATTTATAAAAGCCTGTTGGTCATCAAATTGAACTGTTTCCACATTTTTCGGGTCGAATTTCTTTAAGGCCCATTCGTCCAGAAGCTTTTCCTCCTTCAAAAGATGAGGCAAATCAAAAATTTGGGAGGGATCCATGTAACAATTGGCCCAAGAAGTTTTATCGCGCAAAGTCTTTATCTTGGATCTGCGCCGATCGCCCGTAGTAGAGCCCACCATACACCCGGAAATGATTGTAAAAGGTACTTTTTTGCCATCAGCATTAAGCTTAGTGAAAATCTTTCCCAACCCATACACCTTATCTTCACTTTTTTGCCTTACTGAACACGTATTTATAATAAAAAGGTCAGTTTTAGGCAGAATATCAAGTAATTCTTCGTGCTCATTTTTATAGGGGTGGCCATCCTGCGCCGTGCCCACTTTAGCCGCCTCAAACCCCAGCGCATTCAAAATCCCGGCTATGGTCCCTGAATCCACTATGTTAGCCTGACAACCTAGCGTCTTTATATAATAAGTTTTTGGTTTGTAACTCATGGCTTGGATATACTAACAAGGTTCCCCACTAAAACCAACCTTTGGGAGGTAGTTCCGGGAGGCCAACAGGTCATTAGAGTGGCTTTCTGCTCAAAAGAGTTGTTCGTTAAATAGTCAACACGCTCGGGACTGACAATACTTTTCTCACTCACCAAATATTCGTACACGACTTTTTCCCTCACAATATAAAATTCGTCCCCAAGCTCCATTTTACTTAGCAAATAAAACACGGAATTATAGCGGTTGGCATTGTAGAAATTGTCCGAAGAGTGCGCAAACAGGAAGGTATTTCCTGGCTCACCGGGCAAAGAAGACCCCTTAGCGTGCGCTACACCCTGCGTAAGGCTCTTTTGGTACTCGGCGGAGTTGTAAGGATCCACATCCTGAATAATCTTGGAATTAGCGTTAATTTTTGGCACGATAATGCTAAAATCTTCATCAACAGGAATGGTTTTGGGCTCGAAAAGCTTGTCCGAAAGCGTAGCCGAAAGGTCATAATCGCTTTCAAAAGCAATATCGCCCACAGAAATATCATGGTGAGGTTCGAACATATATTTAATTTCCTCTTTGATAACGGGTAAGAATATGAGAACGAAGATAACCACAGACAAAAAGACCATTACAATACCGGTGTTAATCATCTGTTGGGCAATTTTTTGAGGTGTCTTGTCTATTTCAGCCTGCTTTTTCTTACTAAGCTTTTTAGGGCTCGTTTTCTTTGCCTTAGCTTTGCTTTTTCTTGCCTTTTTTCTTGATGACATTAGCAAAGAATACCACAACTATGATGATGGCTGCCCACTTAAGTGCTTTGGCTAGCGTACCGGCTGCACCGGTTTCAGCTCCGGCCATATCTTCGGCAGCGCTACCATCACCCTCGGCACCTAAAACAGCACCCTCTTCACCCTCGGCACCAACGTTCGTACCCTCTTCACCAATACCGGTTTGGTCGCCCAAAATGCTTCCTTCACCGGAAACCGGGATGGCACCAACTACAACTTCTGTGCTTTCCTCGGTGGTAGTAACTGTTTTTGTATCCGTTAGCTCCTCTACTCTGAGGTCTGACGGATTACCGTGAGCATCAAACGCCCTGGTGGCATAATAGAATGTCTTTCCGCAGTCCGATCCGTACAGGTTGTCATCGTAGTCGATCTTCTCTGACGGCCCGGCAGTTATGGTCGTGATTCTACTTCCTGCATTGGCCTCGATATTCTTGTCGTCATCGGCGTAAATTTCTATGTATGATATGTCGGGGTCCGAATGAGTCTTAACGGTGAGCTCATATTGGCACGAACCGTCTTTCTTCTTTTCTATGTATTTTGGTCTTTCGGGGCCTTGGCCGTCATAGGAGACGGTGACTATATCCGAATCAACTTCTGTACCACCATTTGGAGTAGCCACTACTTTAAAGTCGTAATCACCCTCTGCGGTAAGCACACTGTTATCAACCACACATTTGTCGGTGTTTCCACCAGCTTGCTGATGAAATATAGCCCCAAACGGTACAAAAGATCCCGCTCCGGGCTTATCAACATAACACTGTGCATCCACTGTCCTATTTTCCAGATCTTGTATAACAAACGAAATCTCAAAAGGACTGTTGGCTGTGCTCTCAGGTTCCTCTATTCGAACAATCACCGAAGCCGCAAAGACTTTGGCTGAAAACACTACTGCCAGCACTATACCTAAAGCAGCTTTGGCAGCAAGCTTCGAACCATTGAATTTTTTCTTCATGAGCATTGTTCCTACTAAAATATTTACTAGACCTATGAGCAGAGCTATAGCCGCGGCGTATAACCAATCTGTGTCTGAACCTGTGGCAGGTAGATAAGTTGAAGCACCTAGGACTTCGCCAATCTCAATGGTTTTTTCATTGACATCAACTTCATCTTCAGGATCAACCTGACCGACAGCTACGTTAACCTGGGTACCTACAAAGTGGTCGTCAAGAACGCCCATACAAAAAGCGTTGGCTAGCACGTCGCCACTAACAATATTTTCTCCTTGTGCCCAAGCAACGTCTTTATACAAACCTCCATCTATACCACTGTCTATGTCCGCCGTATAAGTTAGGGTGACGACTTCGCCTTCTTCCATATCACCTAAATCCCACACTCCCGGTGAAGCATAAGTAGGCTCCGGAGTAATACCGGCCAATCTTAGGTCTCCCCTAGCAGTAGACATAGCTCCCCAGCTTAATCCTTGATAATTAAATCCTTCTGGGAGTAAGTCGGTGACATGCACATTAAATACCGGCCCTCTCCTGGCATACACTGAGATAGTGTAAGTTACATTTCCTCCAGGCGATTGATCACCCACAGCACCGTTAGACTTTTCTATGTCTAAACCAACATCCGTCAGAACGTTACCAAAGTCATATCCTCCCGGCGCGTCTACAGCATTCTCTATGGATGTCAACATTTGTTGCTGAGTATAGGGAAGAGTGACTTCGTGACAATTTGGGTCAGACGGAAATGTTTGGGTCCATCCTGTCTTTTGAACCTCACATATACTGTAAGTTCCGGGCATTAGGTCTTGGAACCAATACCAACCGTAATCCGGTCCCGGAGTTTCATCTGTGATTGTGGAGCGCTCACCCACGTCCAATTTTCCGTCACCATTTTCGTCAATAAAGATAGTCCAACCGCCCATTTTTTCTTCACACACGGGTTTTTCAGGCTCACCATCCGTAAATTCTTCTGCGGCTTCAAAATTCACGAATCTTTGTACTTCGGAACCCAAACACCCATCGTATCTTCCGTTGGCATTGACATCATCCCACTTAAAGCCGTGAATATCGCCAAGTTCAACGTTCCAGGCTACACAGTAGTAGGTGTTCCCTTCCTGGACACCGTCAACTCTATCCCAGTTGTCGTAGTTTAATACATCTGTGTGACAATATATTTCGGCACTCACATTATTTGAGTTTCCACCAGCAGTACCGTAAGTAAATGGAATGTAGTTGTCGTTCCAAACATCCCTAAACAATAGAT
>CAZHRD010000014.1:0-9635 GCA_964533985.1 uncultured Candidatus Saccharibacteria bacterium
AGCCCGCAGGTCCACGCCCGGAACCGGTATATGGGCTAGCACTCTAAAAACAAATATTACCAACACAGAAAAAAGTAGTTTTTTTCTTAGTTCTTCGTTTTTTAAGATCTTAATCATTTTTTGGACTCAATTATTTTTGAACCTGCTTTTTCTATCTTATCTTTGGCACCGTTTGAAATCAAAAAACCCTCAAAATCCAGTTTTTTATGTAACTCACCATTGGCTAGTATTTTAACACCGCTTCTTGGTAATTTAACAAGGATACCTTCCTCGACCAACTTTTCCGGTGTTACTTTGGAACCATCTTTGAATACGTTAAAACTTACTAAAGAAACAGCTACGCTACCTCTCTTTTTTATACCTTTAAAATGAGATATTTTTGGCATTTTTTTGTATAAAGGAACTTGTCCCCCCTCAAACCCCAGTGGAACCTTACCTCTACCTCTGGACTTTTGGCCTTTGACACCAAAACCCACGGTGTGGCCACCTTTACCGCTACCATAACCTCTACCGCGTCTCTTTTTCTGACCGCTGTTAACTTTTTGTAATTCACCTAAATTCATTTTATTTAGCTTCCTTTAATTTGCACAAAGCTTCTATAGTGCATCTGACGTTAGCAAGTTTATTATTGGAGCCTAGCATTTTAGCGGATACGTCTTTTACCCCGGTCAAATCCAGCACGGCTCTTATCGGACCACCGGCAATAATTCCTGTTCCCTCGGGGGCCGGTTTCAACAACACCTTAGCCGCGGCGTATTTGTTGCTGACTTCATAGGGAATGGTATTACCCTTTAAATTTATTTCAACTACGTTTTCTTTGGCCTTTGTAAGAGCTTTTTGAATAGCGCTTGAGACGTCTTTTGATTTGCCTAAGGCCGCTCCGACCTTACCTTTTCTATCGCCGACAATCGCCAAAGCCGTAAAACCAATGGCATTACCTCCGGTAGTTTTTTTGGAAACTCTTTTTATATGATAAACGCGCTCTTCGAATTCTTTGGCTCGAGCATAACCGTCTCGAGCATAACCTTGAGATGATCCGTTCATAAGATTAAGCCCCCTTCCCTAGCTCCATCAGCCACTTGTTTTACTCTTCCGTGGTAGCTGTAACCATTTCTATCAAAAACCACACCTTCGATCTTTTTTTCTAAAGCTTTTTGGGCCAACATTTTTCCTACTTCAAAAGAGGCCTCTGACTTATTTTTGCCTTTATGGGCTTTTTTAATTTCACTGAGCGATAAACCCACCAAAGTTGCCCTGTTTGAATCGTCAATAATCTGTACATAACAATACTTATTCGATCTGAACACAGATAATCTTGGGTTTTTAGATCCTCCGAAAACTTTTTTTCTAACTCTCAGTTTTCTTCTTTCTCTATTACTTTTTCTTAATATTACTTTTGCCATTTTTTACTTTAGATCTTGCCGGCCTTTCCCGGTTTGGTACGAACAACTTCCCCAAAATACCTTATGCCTTTGCCTTTATAGGGCTCAGGTTTCCTTAACTTTCTAATCTCGGCGGCGGTTTGACCCACAAGCTGTCTATCGATGCCCCTGATAATAATGTTTTTGTTGTCCTCAACTGTAATTTCTATGCCCTCAGGTTTCTCAAACAGCACCGGATGCGAATACCCCAGCGTGAAAGACACGCCCTTTGGGTCTTCCTTAGCTCTGTAACCCACACCCACCAGCTCCAACTTCTTCTCAAATCCTTCTGAAACCCCCAAGATCATGTTGGCGATCAGCGCCCTGGTTAACCCCCAAAATGCCTTTACGTTTGTGCCTTCCTGATCACATTCTTTTATGGACACGGTGATCTCGTTATCTTGCTGCGATAATTCCATTTCCGGCCTTATCTGATAAGTGAGTTCGCCCTTAGTTCCCTTAACGGTAACCAGTCCCTCTTTGGCTTCGACTATAACTCCTTCCGGTATTTTTATGGGTTTCTTCCCTATTCTAGACATTAATCGATCCTACAAATAACTTCTCCGCCTAATTTTTTCTTTCTCGCTTCTAGCCCAAGCATAACGCCTCTGGAAGTTGAGACCACCAAGGCTCCGTTCCCACCCGATATGACGTTGATATCCCCGCTACTTATATAAACCCTTCGGCCCGGTTTTGAAACCCGTTTTACATCCGTAATATTAAAAATCCCATTAGTTTTGGCCAAATCTAATCTCAAACCTTTATATTTTTTGTCTTTATGCTTAAATACTTTAACTTCGTCCAAAAATCCGGCCTCTTTTAAAGCTTTGGCCACATTTTCACATTCTTTGGAATAATAAGTCTCCACAAATTCATTTCCCGCCATGACAGCGTTTTTTAACGAACTTAGCATGTTTGATAGTCTATCTATGCTCATTATTACCAACTGGCCTTTCTGACACCGGGAATTTCGCCCTTGTGAGCTAATTCTCTAAAACATTTACGACAGATCTCGAAACGTCGCATGAAACCTCTAGGGTTACCGCAAATGCTACATCTATTGTATTTTCGGACCTTAAATTTAAAGTTTCCTCTTTTATGTTTTTGTACTAATGCTTTTTTTGCCATATACAGTGTGTAAATATAACATCTATTGCCGTTTCAGACAAAGTGGTTACTTACTACCCTCCTTCTCGTCTTCTTTTATAAACGGCATACCAATATAGCTTAAGAGAGCCTTATTGACTTCCTTATCATTATTTGTACTCACTATTGTAATTTGTAGGCTTCTATTACCTTTAGTGGTATTAGCGTTTACTTCCGGAAAGATCACATGCTCGGTAATACCTACAGAATAATTTCCGGCTTCGTCAAAAGATTTAGTACTTAAACCTCTAAAGTCCCTGATCCTAGGAATGGCGACGCTGATTAATTTGTCCAGGAATGCCCACATTCTCTCACCGCGGAGGGTAGCCGCGTAGCCCACCATATCACCCTGCTTGATCTTAAAACCAGCCTCGGACAATCTGGCACTTCTCGGGTAGGGTTTTTGCCCAACAATATCGGCAAATTCTTTTTCAAAGCTATCCACGGCGTCCCGGCTTTCCCTAAATCCGCCAATACCGGCGTTGACCACGATCTTTTTAATTCTTGGTACTCTCATAACGCTTTTATAACCAAATTCCTGTTTTATTTTGGGGGCGATCTCTTTTATATATCTTTCTTGTAAGCGGTTCATTTTTCCAGCACCTTTCCGGTGGCTTTATTTACGCGATACTTTTTTCCATCCACAACTTTTGCGCCCAATCTGATACCCTTCCCCAGCTCGCTATCAAAAAACATGACATTAGACACATGAATGGGGGCTTCTTTTTTGATAATTCCTCCCTCTTTTGAAACAGCGCCCGGTTTAACATGTTTTTTAACAATATTTATACCCTCAACAATCACTTTACTTTTCTCCGGTAGCACTTTTAACACTACACCCGTTTTACTGAAATCCTTGCCTGCGATTATTTTTACTTTGTCACCTTTTTGTATTTTCATACTACCAAACCTCCTTGGCTAAAGACGCAATCTTTAAATAACCAGCATCTCTAATTTCTCTAGCAATGGGTCCGAAAACTCTTGTCCCCACCAGATTTTTGTCTTTATCCACTACTACTCCCGCATTATTATCAAACCTAATATAGCTTCCGTCCTGTCTTCTAACTTCCTTCCTAGTTCTAACAATGACAACTTTCAAGACGGTGTGATCTTGCACCACTCCCGTACCTGAAGCGCCATCAACTACAGCCGTTACCACGTCTCCCAAAGAGGCAAACCTTCTTTTTGAGCTTCCGGGGATACCAATCACTTTAAAGTTTTTAGCCCCCGAGTTATCCGCTACTGTTAAGTTTGACCCAACCTGAATCATGTCCGGCTACTTTCCTTCCTCTTTCAACTTTTCGACCACTCTCCATGTAACAGTCTTGCTAAAAGGCACACACTCTTCGATAGCCACCCTGTCCCCCAATTCGACGCCCATATCATCCCTGGCTTTAAATTTCTTTGTATTTGTAACCGGTTTCATATAGATGGGGTGCATTTTTACAAAATCCACACTAACCACAGCCGTTTTTTCCATTTTTACGGAAGTGACACTTCCTATTAATCTTTTCTTAGACATTTTTAGCTTCTTTCATAAATTTCTTCTCTGCCATAATAGTTTTGGTTCTGGCAATATCTTTTTTTAAATTTTTAGTCTTGGCCACATTTTTTTCCTTACCTTTATAAATATCGTGCATACACTTCTCATAATCTTTCATTTGATCTTCAAGGACCCTGTTAAGTTCGTTCATATTCTTATTTCTTAGATCTTTGGCTTGCATGTTATAAAATAGAATCTCTTGAAATAAATCTTGTTTTTATAGGAAGTTTGTCCGAAGCCCGTCTAAAAGCAGCCTTGGCTAACTCTTCCGTTACACCTGACATCTCAAAAATAACTTTGCCCGGTTTTACCACAGCTGAGAAATGATCAGGAGCCGCTTTACCACTTCCCATTCTAGTTTCCATAGGTTTTTTTGAGACTGATTTATCGGGAAACACCCTGATCCACAGTTTTCCGCCTCTTTTTGTCCTGTGTGTGACAGCTTTTCTAGCCGCTTCTATTTGTCGGGATGTTAGTAAACCTCTTTCTTCAGCTTTTAGGGCAAATTCGCCAAAGGAAATAGTTCCACCGCGGGTAGCTATACCCTTGTTATTACCACGCTGGTGTTTTCTATATTTTACTTTCTTTGGCATTAACATAGCCTTAGATCTCCTTTTCCCCGTTGTAAATCCATACTTTTATACCGACAATGCCAAACAATAACTTGCAATCAAGCTGAAAGTAATCAATATCAGCCCGTAGTGTTTGGGAGGGCACAGCTCCGTGCTTATAGTTTTCGGTTCTGGCAATGGTGTTACTACCACTTAATAGACCTTTAATTTGTATCTTTATGCCTTTAACGCCTTTGTCGACGGCACTCCTGATAGCTGAATTGGCTACTCTCCTGGCGGGAATTCTTCTTTTTAATTGTCGACATATGTATTGAGCTACTAAAGCGGCCTCAATCTCAGGTGTTTTAATTTCCTCAACGGTGATTTTCAGTTTGTCGTTGGTGAAGGTCTTTAGTTCTTTTTCCAAGGATTCTATGCCAGATCCGGCGCGCCCAATAACAATACCGGGCTTTGAAACTTTGACCAAGATCTTGATCTCATTGACCGATCTTTCGATCTCAATACTTTTTAAACCGGCGATATCCAACTTTTCAGTTAAAAATCCTCTAATTTTGTAGTCTTCAAACAATAGTTTGGGATATTCTTTTTTACTGGTTGACCATCTGGATACCCAGTCTTTGGAAATTCCCAATCTGAAGCCAAAAGGATGAATTTTCTGCCCCATTATTTCTTCTCCTTGATAACTTTTTTACTTTTTATCTTTTTCTCTTCTGCCACCACGGGAGCTTGCTTTGAGGACAAACCTACCGTTAAGTGACTATATCTCCTTAACAACGGGTCGTATCTTCCCTTAGCTCCGGCTTTACCATATTTCTGCATGCGTGCCCCGTCAACGAAAATCTCTGACACATATAAATCTTCCGCCTTCAAATTATGATTGTTAACCGCATTGGCTTCGGCTGATTTCACAACCTTAAGTAACATCTTTGAAGCCTTAGCTTGGTCAAAACTCAAAAACATCTTAGCCTCTTCCAACGGTTTTCCCCTCACCATATCCATAACGATAGCCACCTTTTTCGGCGATACTCTGGCTCTATTGTGTTTTGCGTAAACTTGCGCTTTTTCCATATTTTACCTAGTCTCTCTTTTTGGACGAATGTCCTCTAAATGTTCTGGTGGGGGCGAATTCGCCTAATTTATGGCCCACCATAGCCTCACTCACAAAAACGGGTATATGCTTTCTACCGTTGTGTACTTCCATGGTCAAACCCACCATTTGAGGTGTGACGGTTGATCTTCTTGACCACGTCTTAATAGGAGTCTTTTTACCCGACTCTAAAACTTTATCTATTTTCTGTTGCAATCTCTCATCTATAAAGATGCCTTTTTTAAGCGATCTTGACATTAGTTATTTCCTTTTTTTCTTTTTTGTAACTATATATTTATCTGTATGTTTTCTTCTTCTTGATAACTTACCCCGTGTTTTCTTACCCCAAGGTGTCTTAGGTGACGACATGCCAATACCCGTATCGGAGTACGAACCTCCATGCGGATGACTATCCGTTCCCATAGCCACACCCCTGACAGCCGGTCTCCATCCCATATGCCTCTTCTTGCCCGCTTTTCCGGCTCTTGTGTGCCTATGATCTGCGTTGCCTACTTCACCAATTGTAGCGTAACAGGCATCTAAAATCTTTCTGATCTCACCACTGGGCATCTTCACATTGGCATATTTTCCCTCTTTAGCCATGATAATGGCATAGTTTCCGGCACCTCTGGCAATCTGGCCCCCTCTGCCGGGGTTCATTTCCAAATTATGGATCTTGGTGCTGAGAGGTATTTTTGAAATAGGCAAAGCATTCCCCACGCTAAGAGGGGCATTTTTACCGGACACAATAATCGTACCCCTTATAAGACCTTCCGGCGCTAGTATATACCTTTTTTCCCCGTCAAGATAGTGGATTAAGGCCACATTACAACCTCTGTTGGGATCGTATTCAATGGTGGCCACTTTTCCGGGAATATCAAATTTGTTTCTCTTATAGTCAATGATTCTATAGTGTTTTTTAGCGCCTCTTTGCCTGTGTCTGGTGGTGACTCTACCCTTATTTCTTCCTACAGAGCCCTTGGCAGGTTTAGTAAGCTTTTTATTGGGCCTAACCTTATCCACATCGTTAACCAAAGTCTTTCTTTGTCTGATACCTGCACTTGTCGGTTTATAAGTTTTAATCATATTAGGCTCCGATCAACTCAATTTTCTGGCCCTCTTTGACCTTAACAATGGCTTTTTTCCATTTTCGGGTCTTGGTAAAATTCCTGGTACCTATAACCCGTCTCTTTTTACCGGGTGTGACCATAGTTCTTACTTCCACGGCGTCAACTCCGTACAGACGGTTGATTTCTTTAGCAATAGCCCCTTTTGGAGCCCGCATATTAACCTTGAACACGTATTTGCCTTCAAGCTCTAAAGCCATAGTTTTTTCTGTCACAATCGGTTTTATAACAATATTACTTACGTTCATTTATATTTTTTCGCCAAACTTTTTATGGCGTCTTTTTCAAATAATGCTTGTTTAGTACTTATGAGCTGATAAATATTCACGCTATCCTGTGCGGCCACTACCACTCCCGGCAGATTAGCAGCACTATTAACTATGGTCTGATTGGCTTTGTCTGTCACTATCAAGGTTTTACGGTCCATTTTCAGCTTTTCCAGTAATTTGGCCATTTCCTTAGTGTTTGGCTTTGACATTTTTATGTTATCGATCACCTTCACGCGACCGTCCCTTACTAAAGCGGACAGCACCACCCTCATAGCTTGCTTCTTCATCTTTTTGGGTAGCTTTTTAAGATAATCTTTAGGCTTGGGACCATGTGCAATGCCCCCGTGAACCCATATAGGGCTTCTGGTGGAGCCGTGTCGGGCTCTACCGGTACCTTTTTGTCTCCAAGGCTTTCTTCCGCCCCCGGAAACCTCGGCTCTTGTCAAAACTGATGAATTTCCCTGTCTTTGATTAGTTTTATAAATATGAACGCATTGCGCAATCAAACCTTTGTTTTCTTCCACTTCAAAAACTTCCTTAGCCAGGGTAATGTCCTCTATTTTGGCACCTTTGTTGTCTAAAACTTCTAGTTTCATGCTGTTTTCGCTCCTGCGCCTTCCACCCCAAGCACTTTAATTTTTACTTTTGAGTTTCTCGCTCCAGGAATAGAACCGGAAAGCATAAGCTCATGTTCGTCCTTTGATAAACCGACCACCTTTAATCCTTTTATAGTCACGCGTGTGCCACCCATTCTACCAGCCATTTTCTTACCCTTGTAAACCCTACCCGGTGTCTGTGAGCCTATCGAACCAGCTGATCTTGGTTTGTTGCCTTCACCGCGTGTTCTTGTGCCACCTTTAAAATTCCATTTCTTCATCACACCGGCAAAACCCTTGCCTTTGGATTTACCTACTACCACCACCTCTTTTTCGATCATGTCATCTTCCAAAGCATCCTCAGATTTTATGATGGTTACAGGGATAACTTTCCCGTTCTCGACGAAAATCTGACTCATTTTTACTTTTATTCCTTTTATTGTTTTTTCCATTTTTTAGCATTAAAAAAAGCGCCCTTGGAGCGCTCATATCACGAGCTATTCCCAAGTTTTGACTTTAATTAACTTTTTTCTAACACATCAAGCATTATAACAAGTTTTTCCCTATTTTTCCTAGTCAATTTACCTCTACCAAAAGCACAAAGACGGCCCAAAAGGGCCGCTTTTTACATCTTGATAGAAATACCTACCCCTGCGGGTAAGTTCAACCGGGACAAACTATCCACGGTTGAGCTGGTCGGGTCAATGACGTCGATGACTCTTTTGTGGGTTCTTAGTTCAAATTGCTCTCTGGACCTTTTATCTATATGAGGTCCTCTAATGACCGTGAATCTTTCTTTCCTGGTGGGTAGGGGTACAGGGCCAACAACTTTGGCACCGGTTCTAATAACCGTGTCAACAATCTTCGAACAACTCAGGTCTATAATCCTGCTATCATACGAGTTGAGCTTGATCCTAATCTTTGTTTCCTTTTTTTCCTGTTTTGCCATAGTCCTTTCAAGTCAGTGGCGCCCCCATTTTGGGGGCGCCCCTAGACTTTTCCTTTATCTTACTTAATAACTTTAGTTATTACTCCAGCTCCGACTGTATGTCCACCTTCTCTGATAGCAAATTTCAATCCTTCTTCCATAGCTACCGGAGTGATAAGTTTAACAGACATGTTAGCGTTATCTCCCGGCATGACCATCTCAACGCCTTCAGGTAATGCAATTTCACCCGTAACGTCCGTGGTTCTTAAATAGAATTGT
Source organism: uncultured Candidatus Saccharibacteria bacterium (assembly GCA_964533985.1). GTDB lineage: Bacteria > Patescibacteriota > WWE3 > UBA101185 > UBA10185 > CAYSWS01. The sequence goes on from CAZHRD010000014.1 coordinate 8,969, forward strand.
GGTCTGTAACCACTAAAGAACTGTTTGTGTCTGCCACCTTCTTCTTTTGACAAGATGTACACCTCAGCCTCAAACTCACTGTGAGGAGTAATTGAACCTGGTTTGGCTAAGACTTGGCCTCTTTCAATGTCTTCTCTGTCGACACCTCTTAAAAGAATACCAACGTTATCTCCGGCTTGACCTTCTTTAAGTTGTTTTTTGAACATCTCAACTCCGGTCACAACCGTTTTAACGGTGTCTTTGATACCTACTATCTCAACTTCTTCGTTGATCTCAACTGTGCCTCTTTCTATTCTTCCTGTGGCAACTGTACCTCTACCTTTGATAGAGAATACGTCCTCAACCGGCATCAAGAATGGCTTGTCCAGATCTCTGACAGGTGTAGGAATATATTCATCTACAGCCTTCATAAGGTCCTCAATGGCTTTTACGCTTTCGGGGTCACCCTCTAGAGCTTTTAAAGCCGAGCCTCTGATGATAGGTATTTCATCACCAGGAAATTTATACTTAGTTAGAAGTTCTCTGACCTCTAACTCAACTAAATCTAGAATCTCAGGATCCTGAACCATGTCCACTTTATTCATGAACACTACTATAGCGGGTACGTTAACCTGCTGAGCTAGCAAAATGTGTTCTCTAGTTTGTGGCATAGGACCATCAGGAGCTG
>CAZHRD010000015.1:0-9530 GCA_964533985.1 uncultured Candidatus Saccharibacteria bacterium
ATCCCATTAGATTTCCTTAACCCTGAACTTGGTAAAAGCATAGAAAAGCCAGAAAAGGTTGATAAGCAAATTGCTAACGTAAGAAGAATTATCAAAGCAAATTTGGGATTTATAGCGCTGCTGGTTTTATTGTGTTTGGTTCTCTACGCCAACACTTTCAATAACCAGTTTACATTGGTTGACGACATGCAGGCTATTGTGTTCAACCCGTTAACTAAAGATATGGTGGCGAGTTTAAAAACTCTAAATCTACAACAAATAATTATTGCCATTTCTTACCAATTGTTCGAATTTAACCCTTTGCCTATAAGAATAGTGTCAGTGATGCTACACATTATTATTACACTGTTGGTTTTCATTTTTGTCTATTTAGTTTGGAACAAAAAAGTTGCCAAAATCGCCTCATTGGTTTTTGCAGTTCACGCCATAAACACCGAGGCGGTAACTTGGATCAGTGGCGCGCCCTATCTTTATTATGCTCTGTTCACCTTCGTAATTTTAATTTTGTACGTTTTATATTTTAAGGGCAGGGGTAACAAATTTTTATATTTTGCGGCTGTAGTTTATATCTTGGAAATGTTCATTATGAGGTCTCCGTGGGTTTTGGTTCCCCCCATGGCGTTGGTTGTTCTGGACCAGCTTATTTTGAGGCAAAAATTCGACTTGTCAAAGTTATGGTGGGTAATTCTATTCGCCATCCCGGTTAGCATCTACCTGATGGTGTATTTTGAAGATGCCTACATGGCACGTTTAGAAGCCCGCTCAGGCGGTGGCACAAGGATCACGTTGAATACCCAGGCGTTAAAACCGGTTACGGAAGGCTATCCGTATTCAACCTATCTAATGAGCAAACTGTATTTATTTCCTAAGAATTTATCAGTTTATTACGATGGTATGGAGGTCACTACTGAACTTCGTATTTCCATGTTTGTGGGGTTTGCCTTGTATTTAGCGGCTACTATATATTTTCTAAAAAAGAACCGGCAGGTGGCAGGAATTTTGATGATATTACCGGTGCTGATGGCGCCAGCCTATTCGCCTATAAAAATTACCTGGTTTTTAGCCGAACGATATCTATACTCAGGGACGGCGTTTGTGGGAGTGCTGGTGGCCATGGGTGTACTTTGGCTCCAGAAAAAATACGATAAAAAATACCTCGCTTATGGGGTACTGAGTCTTATTTTAATTGTGCTTTCAATTCGAACCATAGTCAGAAACAACGATTGGCAGGACACGGAAACCTTGTCTTACGCCAACATGAGATCGTCACCATTAAGTGTGCGCCCCTACAACGACATGGGCGGTCACTTTTATTATAAAGGAGAAATTATGACGGCGGTTGACTGGTACGAAAAGGCTTTGAAGGTGGTACCTACATCCGGTACTGCAATAAACAATTTAGGTTACATATATTTTGAATTAGGGCCGTTAATGTTTTGGGATACTTTACAATGGCCGCAGCCGGACACCGCCAAAGCGCGCGCCCTATATGACCAAGGTGTGAGCATTTTAGAGACAGGTGGAGACCCCAGAACCGTATCCTACTTTTTTAACAAATCTTTGGTTTTTAACCCTGACGACATTGAAGTTATCCTGCGTACAGCCGACATGTATACTCAGTTAGGTTTCCCAAATCAGGCCAGAAGGCTTTATCTTCACGCGTTGGACGTTGATAAAGGTAACGAGATTGCTCTCAGGGCTATAGAGTCTCTGGCTAATTGATCTCACTCGGTTAATTTAGACAGTTTATTCGGTTGGTTCAGCCTCTGAAAAAATGTCTGTTTCATACACAAAAATTTGCGCCAGCGGATCCTTATAGCATTCTTTATCTAAACCCATCTTTTGCCAGCAGATGGTTTCCAGAAAGGTGGTCAGATCCCAATTGTTATCGGTGGCCACTTGCGGAAGTAAAGTACCAGATTTCCCGTTAAGGACAATTCTTACTCCGTTTTTTCCAAGAACAACATCCTGCCAATTATTAATTTGTTTTAAGGGCGACAAAGTTGAAATTTCTATATTGATGTTGGGTAGTTCACTTTCTACGACAGGCTTAAATCTGGTGTCTTTGGTTGCTGCAGAGACAGCTACGCTCTGAATGATCTTGTAGACCGGATCTTCCGGATCGAAGTTACCAATGCACCCTCTGAGCTCTCCGTTCTCGGTCAAAGTCACAAACGCTCCCATAGGCTGTAGAAGTCCGGGGCTGTAAGGAGTGTAATCTAGCTCATTGCCTTTGTAATATTCTTCGAGTGTGCTCCGCGCCAATTTTAGAGCCTCCAGTTTTGCTTTCTCGTTAAGGGAAATAATTGGGAAATCTCCGCTCCAAAAAGCAACCGATGTGTATCCCACCACTCTATCCCTATCTCCGCTTACGTCACCGGAATTTTCGGAATGCAGCTCTTTTATCTCATCAAAATTCAAGATTTCGGCTACCCTCAAACCTACTTTTACAGCATTGAAGCCACAGGCAGAGGTTTCAAGATTAAGATATTTTTGCTGAGCATTGCCTTTAACCGCACGTTCAAATTCTGATTGCTTACCGGTTACTATGGCGTCAATAACTCTTCGATCAGCTTTTTTGGCGTCTTCCCAACTAGGATAATGGGAAAGGTCCGTGCTAATAATGATCACCGTTTCGTCGTCCATGATAGAAGCAATTTTATAAGCCAAATACTCCACGGTGCCTTCGGACTGATTTCCCAGCATAATAGGAACGATTTTAAAATTTGTCAGTACTTTTTGAATGAATAACAGCGGGACTTCCAAATTATGATCGTCCATGTGCTTTGTATTGTCGGCGATGATCTTGTTTTTCTCGCTCAGTAGCTTGGAGGCGGTAACACTGTCAACTTCCATAGTTCCTAAAGGTGTTTCCCAAGCACCATCGGCATAAACGGCCGCGTGGTCAAAATTGTATTTATGGCTGACCCCCAAAATAATAACTTTTGAAATTTTCTTTCCGGCTAATTGTTTAGCACTCCAGGCATCCGTTTCCCCGGAAAACTGAGTCCCAGCGTGAGGCATAACGATCATTCTTATTTTCTTATCAGTAGGAATTTTTTCTGCTTCACCCAGATATTTCTCTATTTCAGCATTCAAAGTAGCCGGTTCAGCGGGGTAGAATGTGCCGGCCCCGTAGGCTTTCCTGATCGTGCCCTTAATTTGATTTATATAACCGGCTTGAGGATTTCCTGATACCTGTGTTTCAGACTCTTCGCTTTGATCATGCACTTGATTATCAGTCCGCATGTCACCGGGGGAAGCTACCACTATCAATCCAACCACACCTAACGTCAAAACTATCGCCAAAATAATGTAGTAATATTCTTTTTTCATTTTTATAGGGCAGTTACTTAATGATGATGTTCGTCCTGCTCGGCCTCTGCTTTGGTTCGATGAATAGTGCCGTCCTTATGCTCAGGCGGAGTATAGATAGTATACAATCTCAAAGGATCCTGCGCCGAGGAGTTAATGACGTTGTGTTCAGCTCCGGCAGGCACTATAGCCACATAATCAGGCCCTATGATGTCTTCTTCACCGTCAATGATGACTTTGGCGACGCCGGTCTCCACTCTAAAAAATTGATCTATGTTGGAATGCACTTCCATACCGATCTCTTCGCCCGGCTGTAAGGTCATGACCACAAGCTGCATATTCTTGCCTGTATAAAGGACTTTCCTAAAATTTTCGTTATTGAGAGTTTCATTCTCTATGTTTGAAATATATTTGTTCATGGTTTGATTATACAGTAGGGTTCAAGGAGTGGGTTTTAAGGCTATTCAACTCTCAAACTATTTCTCAAAACCTCATCAATAGTAGTAATGCCCTGTTCGCATTTTTGCAAACCATCTCTAAGGAGGGTCATAAAATTCATTTCTTTGAGCATATCTCTGAATTGTTTCTCGCTGGCTTGAGATCTGATCAAATCCCTGATCTTGGCGTCTATTCTCATAACTTCGTAGATTCCCACCCTACCTCTATAAGCCAGATTTTGACAAGTAGGGCAACCTCTTGATTTTACTAGTCGATTAGGGGGTCTCCCCATGATATTTTGAAAGATGTCGATTTCTTCTTGTGTGGGTTGATAAGTTTCTAAACATGCCGGGCAGTTTCTTCGAACCAACCTTTGCGAAACTATTCCCATCAACGATGAATTTAGTAGATAAGTTTCCACGCCCAGATCAAGCATTCTAAACAGTGCCCCAACCGAATCTTCGGCGTGCAATGTAGAAAGTACCAGTAACCCGGTCAAGCCCGATTCCACGGCAATCTCAGCTGTTTCTTTATCGCGGATCTCTCCTACCAACACAATATCAGGGCTAAGTCTTAGAATAGTGCGCAAGCCGTCAGCAAAAGCAAATTTTTTCTCTTTGCTGGTTTGGATCTGATTGGTGTTTTCCAAATGGAACTCAACCGGGTCTTCCACAGTCATGATATTGTAATTTCCGCCTTGGTTTAGCACTCCCAAAGTAGAATACAACGTGGTAGTTTTTCCACTGCCGGTAGGCCCGCAAACCAATATCAGGCCACTTCTTTGTTCGAGCATTTTGTGGTATTCGTCATAGGAAGATTTGCTAAAGCCCAGTTCCGACAATTTCATGACGATGGTGCTCTTTTCATGGAGCCGCAAAACTATTAACTCACCATAAATGGTTTCCACAATTTCGACCCTTAGGTTTATAATGCCGTTTTGGTGTTCGACCGTAAATTGCCCTTCCTGGACGTGGCTTTTTTTAGTGATATCTAGGTTGCAAATGACCTTGATCCTGGAGGAAACGGCGGCGTACATGGCATGGCTCATAATACCGGCTTCATATAGTACGCCATCTATGCGGGCTCTCAATCGGACCCCTTCTTGCGCCGGTTCAAAAAGAATGTCAGAAGCTAAAATATAAGCTAATTCCTGCAAAATAAGATTGATAAGTTGAACGGGATCGGAGGCAGGGTCCGAAATGGCAGCTTCCAGGTTCATATTACCTAGCTTTCTAGGTTGCTCTTCCAGGTTTATTTGATTTAAGGCAGTATTATCCATGGCAGTAATATTTCTACCTTTATTCTATAGTATACGAGGCGGGGGATAAAGTTGCACCGAGGCCGATTGGGTCCTGGTGGTGTTAGTTTATTTTGGACTGCTCAATATCCAAAAGACCACTGCCATCTTCTCTGATCTGACAGTACTGCGATATTTTTTCAAAATTCGCACTGGTGAAAGTGGTTTCACCTGAAATTAAGGGTACGCGGCATTCGTTCGAATAACTTCCGACCGCTGTTTTAAAAGTAGTATTTACCAGGCAGTACTCACCTTCGATCCCAATAACTTTAATACTGTTTTTTCCTGAGTCTGTCCCAATGGAAAAACCGTCATCTTTTTGGCAAACAGAGAAATCAATGGTTTTTTTCTCTAGTTTTGGGGTAGCTTCCGTATCAAAAGTAATTTTTGAAAATTCCTCATCAAGGTTGGCGCCGGTGGCTGTTAGATCTTCTTTGGAACGATTTTTCAAAATAGACACCCCAATCAGCACAAAAACAACAATTAATATTAGTTTGTAGGTTTTTTTCATGGGTTTTATGTTACCACAAAATCTAATTCAGCCAAGAGGGTATACCACATGTTTTTCAGATCATTTTTAATAAGGTCAAGACGGTTGTGTCCGGAGCAGAAATTATTGATGGCGTCCAGGTCTGCTTGTGTGGTTTGTGACTGGGGGGACGCCACCGGGTACATGAGGGCGTCTTCCTGACTAACATGATCTAAGCCTAAGGCGTGCCCCAATTCATGTGCCACGGTGTGAATAAAGTTTTCATCATTTTCGTAAATATAAATCTCTATTTTATGAAGACCGGGCATGTACAAACCTTCTTCCGGTTTTACCGATAGCAAATTATTGAAATTTTCCACTTTTTGGTTGACTGAATCTACTTCCTGGTTAATTTTTTCGGTGGTTTTGTTGAGTTTGTCTGCCATATTGTTAATTTTTGAAATCTCTTCTCTGAGGAAATCTTGTTTGTCGGTAAGTTCTTCAAATTTTTCGGGGGTCGCGCCACCTTTATTATTCCAATAATCTATCTCCTCATTAAGTTCATTTAACTGGTTTTCCAGGTTTTGTCTTTTTTGTTCGAATTCTTCCACGTTGAGCACCAAATTTTCTCTTTTTTCTTCCACGTTGTTTTTGTGCTCGCTGATAGCATTTAGGGATTCTTGCCTCTCATCGAACACTAAATTTACGGTCAAATCAGAGTTTTCATCGTAAATAAAAAGTTCGCGGCCTGTGAGATTGTTCCAAAGCTCTCCGGCTTTTTGAGTATTTTCGACGACTTTTTCACGGTCTATCTCAAATTTTGGATCAATCGAGCCTACCTTGTAGGTGACAGCGGCGTCACAAAATGAAAAATTTAGCCAGCGATTGAGGATATTATTGTAGCCTTTATAATATGCTAGAGCTCCCAAAGCGGCTAGGACCACTATGACTATAAAAAGGAATCTCAGCAGTTTTTTCATGACTTAAATATTCTATCATTACGTTTTAACCTTTGACACAGGCTACAATCTCCCATAGACTAAACCTATGCCCACAGATTTAGCGACCTTTTTCTATCCTAAATCAGTCGCCGTCATAGGCGCTTCAAGATCACCCGAAAAACTCGGGGCGATTATTCTAAAAAATATTAAAGAGAGCGGTTTTAAAGGCGAAATTTACCCGGTTAATCCTAATGCCGCTGAAATTGAGGGCCTGAAGGTTTATGCTGACTTACCCGGAGTGCCCGGGGTACCCGAGTTGATCATTATTGCCATTCCGGCTTGTCAGGTGATTGAGATTTTAAAACAGGCCGGGGAAAAGGGCTGCAAAAACGTGGTGGTGTTGTCAGCCGGATTTAAAGAGGTGGGCGAAGAGGGTGCCAAGCTGGAAAAACAATTGGTGGAGGTAGCCGGAAAATATGACATTAATTTGTTAGGCCCGAATTGTTTAGGGTTTATTAACAATTATCACCCTATTAACGCCACTTTTGGCGAACCGGTCAATTATGTTGGCAATCTAAGATTTATATCTCAGTCCGGAGCCATCGCGGCGGGGTTGTTTGACTGGTGCAATTCCAACAGCCTTGGTTTAAGCGAATTTGTGACCTTGGGCAATAAGGCCGGTTTAAATGAGAATGATATCTTAGAATATTTTTACAAACAGGACCAAAACTCTTTGACCAGTTATAACGGTGAGGGGCTGTCTAGTTTGTCGCCTATTGGTTTGTATTTGGAATCGATCACTAACGGGAGCGGTTTTTTGGAAATTACTAAAAAGATTACCAAAACCAATCCTATCTTTATTATAAAACCGGGAAAAACCAAGGAAGCGGCCAAAGCTATGCAATCCCATACCGGGGCCATTGCCGGAGCCGATAATGTGTTAGAGGCGGTTTTAAAGCAAGCTGGCATTGTAAGATGCGAAACTCTGGAGGATTTCTTTGATCTGGCCAGAGCCTTTGCGTGGGAAAACTTGCCGGAAGGTCCAAGAGTGGCAGTGGTGTCTAATGCCGGCGGTCCGGCCGTGATCAGCGCCGATGCCGTGGTTAGGGAAGGTTTGGAATTTGCAGTATTTGATGATGAAACTAAGAAAAAATTAGAGGAGTCTTTGCCAAGATCGGCTAGCATTGTCAATCCGGTTGATGTGTTGGGTGACGCCTTAGCGGACAGATTTGCGCAATCTTTGGAAGTGGTGATGCAGGCAGAGACGGTGGATGCACTAGTGGTGATTTTAACGCCTCAAATCATGACCCAAATCACTCAAACAGCTAACACGATTGGGAATATGTCTAAAAAATATAAAAAACCTATTTTATGTGCTTTTATTGGCGGAAAATTGATTGCTGACGGTGAGAATGTACTAAACGACTTAAAAATTCCTTCCTTTAGGTATCCGGGGCGGGCCATTGCCACTTTAGGTTCAATGTGGAAATTTAGAAAAAGCCAGCTCGAAAGTTTGGAGGAGGAGGTTGACGCGCCGGAGCAATCAGTCAAAGTGGAATCGGACAATAATGACGTGAGGCAAATTATGCAGGAGGCCACCAATAAAAAATATAAAACCCTAGATAATATTTCAGCTGACAAAATTTTAAGATCAATTGGCATTAACACGCCCCCCACAAAAACGGCGGCTAACTTGGAGGAGGCTAAAGTGTTTGCTCAGGAAAACGGTTGGCCGGTGGTGCTTAAATTATCATCGCCCGGATTGCTACACAAAAAAGAAGTGGGGGGAGTCATAGTGGATATTATCAATGAAGACCAGCTTAATGATGCCTGGCATAAAATGGGGAGAAAGATTGAGCAGCTGGATGAGAGTATTAAAGAACGCATCACGTTCCAAATCCAAAAAGACGTTTCAGAAGGCATCGAAATCATTGTCGGGTTTAAGCATGACCCCACGTTTGGGGCGGTGCTTCTTTTTGGCGCCGGCGGATCCTACGCGGAATTGATCGCGGATAGGAATTTGCATTTGCTGCCCATTACTAAAAGTGAAGTTATAAAATTGGTCGAAAATTCAAAAGTTTATAGCCTGTTAAAAGGTTCGGAGCAAGAAACCTCATATGCCCTGGAAAAACTATATGACCTGATTTTGCGCGTGGCTAAGCTGGAAAGTATGATTCCTGAAGCAACTGATGTCGAAATCAATCCGGTTATAGTAACATTAAATGATGTGTGGGCCGTGGACGGGAAAATCATTATGAAAGAAATCGAACAAAAACCCGTGGTAACCCCGCCGCAAATGAAAATTGCTACCACGTTGAAACATGAAGTGCTGGCGGAATATTTTAATTATTATGAGGTGGAAACCCCGGAGCCGTTTGACTTTTTACCGGGCCAGTACATTAGTGTAAAAGTGGCCCCCACGGCGGTAAGAGCTTATTCTATTGCTTCAAAATTAGGCCCCAACAAATTTGCCTTGTTGGTTGATATAAGACCGGGCGGACCGGGCTCAAAATTTTTCGAAACCTTAAAAGCGGGTGACAAAATTCCGTTTTTAGGACCTTTTGGAGGCTTCACTTTAAAAATTGATGACGACATAGACAAGATGATCTTTTTGGGAACTGGTTCAGGTATGAGTGCTATCAGGTGCATGATCGATTCAGCTCTCAAAGAACACCAAGTCAAAGTGCCGGTAAAATTATATTTTGGTCTCACGTTTGTGAACGAAATATTTTGGCAAGACCATTTTGAGCAGCTTAAAAAAGAATTTCCCAATTTTGACTACGAAATTTCCATTTTTAAACCGGACGAAACTTGGGCCGGGCACGCCGGTTTTCTCACGGAAGTAGTCGAAAAAGATTGTCCGGATGCCAAAAAGCACGCCGCCTATTTATGTGGACACAGAGCCATGATTGCTGACGCCACTGAGTTACTGTTAAAGCATGGCTGCCCCAAAGACAGAATTTATACAGAAAGGTTTGTTTAATGCAAAAAGTATTTACCGTAAAAATTGCCGGTATGGCTGGTCAGGGAGTTAAATCTTCCGGGATCACCTACGCTAAATTTGCCAATC
>CAZHRD010000016.1:0-9345 GCA_964533985.1 uncultured Candidatus Saccharibacteria bacterium
GATTTTGTGTTTACCCCTGCACACGGGTCATGGTTGAATATAATTGAAAGTCTTTTTGCTAAAATGACAAAAACATTTCTCCGTGGTATCCGCGTGAGCTCGAAGGAGGAGTTGAAACAAAGAATACTTACATGGATAGAAGAGATAAACGAATCTCCAGTTGTTTTTCGATGGAAATGGAGACTCGATACAATTTCACAACAAAATACATAGCTATGTTAATTAGGAATCAGTATACTAGAGCGTAATCCAAATGCTCGTCAATTATCTTTTCATGGTTACGAAAGCAAACTGCCCCCTGGCGGCATTAAATTATGAAATAATTTCTTCACACCATCAGCATAATGGGGCAACTCATCAGAAGAAATCGGACAAAAAGCATTATAAAGTGCCATTTCCACGATTTTTCCCGGTCTTCCTTCCAAATTATCAACCGGACTGTTATCCAGTTTTGTGTAAACAATGGATGATGTGATCATTTGAAGTTCAGTGTCGGGGTCTCCCTTGATTTCAGCGTAGTAGTTTTGAACCTGCATTGTGGCTGAATCAATGATCTTTTGATTGAAATTTTCGATTTCGGCTTCGTTTATGGGAGCTTCAGTACCGCGAGTGATTTTGGCGGTAGTGACATTTTCTAGACACAGATCGCTGGTAACGCCTACAATGGTGTTTACCACTTCGTCTTCCACATGTTGAGTCGCTATATCAATGGCTTCCTGGGTAGCTCTAACCACAGCCTCAAAATCTACCATAACACCATTTCTAACTGAGCCACTTTCCAGGTATGACTTTCCACTGCCGATGATTTTAAGCGACCCATTTTCTTTATAAAAAACCAAACACTTAACATTACTCGAATTAATATCAAGGGTTAAAAATTTTGGTTGCTTTTTAGCGGTTTTTTTACGAAACGGCAGTTTAAACATTAGTTTGATTATACATTTTGAAAGGAAGCTTTAAAAAGGGATTTTCCTTTCAGGTTCGATTTCAGGTTCAGGTTCGTCAAACCCGGCTCTTAAGTTAATGTATTCTTCCACCTCATTGATAGGTACGCCATATTTTAGTCGGGACATTTCTATAATTTTTTTGGCGATGTCTTGGCTTTGAGATACGTTTGTACTAATAACATCCCAAGGAATGCTCATAGAAAATGGTGGCGACGGGTGTCCATCAACCAACAATTTTATATAGGCATTGCCCACCGGCAAGTTAGCGATGTCCTTTTCTGTAAACACGGGGTCAAAGTAGTGTTCTAGAAATTCTGAATCTTCTGCTCCGGCTCTAAACGTACATAAAGAACCCACATTTCCAAAAATGGCATTTTTGATTTCTTCGGGGAGCTGGCTGATAAATTGATGGGCCACAGTTAGATTTAGTTTATATTTCCTGGCTTCAGACAAGATGGTGGCAAAGTCAGGCGTAGCAAAGTTTTGAAACTCGTCCACATAAAGATAGAAACTGGGGAACTCCTGGCCGGACTCTAAAAGTCTATGTCTGGCGAGAGCGGTGCTCAAAATTTTTGGTACCAGTATCAAACCTAAAAAGTTAGAATTTTCTTCGCCGATTTTGCCTTTGGCCAGATTAATAAGCAGGATTTTCTTTTCGGACATAACTTGTGGCAGATTAAAGGCTGATCTTGGTTGGCCAAGAATATTGCGCATCAGTTTGTCAGTTACAAACCTATCAAACTTGGACACAAAATAGCCCATTTTCTCGCTTTTGTGGAAATCGGAAGTGTGCGCCATTTCGTCGGTCCAATACTTTCTTACCAGAGGATCAGTGACCTTACTGACAAACTTTTTGGCATATTCTGTATCTATGAGAAGTCTCAGTACATCGACCATGGTGCTATTTTCGTCCACCATGGCGGTAAGCATAACGTTTCTTATGGCCCGCTCCAGTTGGGGTCCCATAATGCCTTGTTTGTTGGGGTCGTAAAGTTTGTAAAGTAAGGCAATGAACGAATTAATGATAATGTGTTGTTCCTCTTCGCTGCGGTGTTCCAATAGATTTAGCCCCATGGGTCTGGTGGTATCCGAGGCATTAAAATAAATAACATCATCTACCCTTTCCGGCGGGATTTTTAAAAGTAGGTCTTCCACATCAGTGCCGTGCGGGTCTATTACCGCCACACCCTCACCATTTTTGATATCCTGCAGGGCCATGAATTTTAAAAGCTCTGATTTACCGGTACCGGTTTGGCCCACAATATAAAAATGTCTGGTTCGATCATTTTCCTTGATGTACACTTCTTTTTTAACACCTCTAAAAACGCTTTCTCCTAGCCATATACCTTCTTTCTCCCCCGGTAGATTGACGGGCGCCGAAGATTTTCTGGAACCAAGCCAAATAATATTTGGGGTTTGCACATCTTTATTGGGGAAATGAAAAATAGTAGCTAGCTCGACTGAATTTAGGACCGGCATGTTTTTGAACAAAGTGATGCCCAAAATAGGAATGGTGACTTCTTTGAGGTTCATTTTTCTGTAAATGAACTGATCGACCAGTTTTTTAGAATTGGCACCACTAAATAGCGCCTTTTTAACCGTAAACTTATTGTGATTTACATCGGCAAATTGTTCAAAAGCCGAGATGACATTATTTATTTGAGCGGTAGCGGATTGAGCATTTTCTGAAATAGAAACTATGCGTATGGCGGTCTCAAATCCTGGATGGGAAAGTTTTTGTTCTATAGCTTCCATGTAGGTTGGATCGATCTTATAACTTTTCTCCGGGTCTTCAATTTTGCCTTTGACATAACTAATATGTTTTCTACCTGCTAAACGCCAGCTCTCACTTGAAGGCGTAATTATGTATTGAATGGCCAGCACCTCCTGATCGCCCAGTTTACTCAAGGATGACGTAATCAGATTGAGGGGGTCGGTTTTCATATCTTCATAATTTTTTATAGGCGAATACACGGGGCCTCTTAATTTAAGTTCAGCCACTTTGGTATAACTTCCCCTATCCCAGACCTCGTTTGGGTTAACCATATCAATTTCCGCTTCCGGATAGACGCCATTTATTTGTTTTTCGACAAAACTTGATATTTCATCAGGCACGACCACGTAAAACCCAATGCCGTCTGTTTTTGAAACGATCTCAAAGGAAATGCGATAATCTCCTGTGAAAAGCCTTTTAAAAAACGGTTTCTTGATACCGGTGAGGTTTGTAAAAAGGTGCTCGGCGGCGTTAATTTCTATCTCATTTTCCTTGGGAAGTTTAATGTGAAGAAAGGTGAGACTATATTCGTGTTGTTTTTCAACCTTATTTCTTCTGATGGAGGCTACCAATAAGAACAAGACAACCAGTAGTACTAATAGAGTCAGGAGGTAAACAAAGATCCAGGCCGAATTAAATAAAAGATTATAGATCTCCATGTTGCTTTTCGACCTCCTCTATAAAGTGTTCCTCTTCTTCATCGGCCTCTTTGGTTAGTTCATCTTCAGTTGATTTTATTTCATGGAGCGAAGTTATTTGTTCTGTTTTGTCTACCACGCTTTGCGTGGGTGGCGGCGTTGGGATTGGTGCCGGTTCAGAAGGTAATTGTTCGTTTTTGGGCTCATTGTATAGAGGTGATTGCGGCACGGGTTGAATTTCAGGAGCCGGTTGAGTCTCGGGAGACGCAAGTATTGCGGGTATTTCCGGTTTTTCAGGTGCTTTCGGCACAAAACCTTTTTCAAAAGCACTTCCCGGTCTTACGGAAATTGTATTATCATCGGTATTATCATCAGGAACATTATCAAGTGGAGCATTAGGCAGATTACTCATAGTGAGACCATTTTAGCATTATCGTCTTAGCAATGAAAAGAAAAACAGGCTTGCAGAAATTTTATTTGGTACCATCAAACTTGCGCGTCTTCTTTTGCTTGGGTTTGTTTTTCTGTACGGCGTCAGTGGCGTCTTCAAGAATTTTTTCAACGCTGTCGTACACTTTTTCTTTGATTTCTTCGGCTTTAGCTTCTGCTTCTTGCTTTATCTTTTCCACTTCTTCAGAGCCCATTTTTTTGACCTCTTCAATCTTTTCCACGCTTTCTTCTTTTAGCTCATCTATTTTATCTTTGCCCTCATTAAAATACTTCTTAGATGCGGTTTTGATCTTCTCTTTGGTTTCTTTTCCTGAGGCGGGGGCGGATAAGATACCGGCGACGGCGCCTATAGCAGCTCCAAACAGAACGCCTTTTAAAAAGCCTCCTTTGTGATCAGACATAATTATTCCTCCTTCTTTTTTAAATTTGTTATTGCCTTAAAACCTTCAATAGCAGCGGTAATGATGCTTAAGGGGTTCGAAACTGCGTTAGTAAGGGTTTCTACATCGTCCATGATAAAATTGGCCTTTTGAAGGGTGCTTTTGAATTCCTTGAGAACTAAGATAACGTAAACTCCCACGCCCACTAAAGTGACGGTTAGGATAGCTAATATAAAGATTAATAGTATTTGTAGGTCCATACGGGCAGTGAGTTCAGTATATAGCAGTTACCGGTTAGGTACAACCTTATTCTTCTACAACTTCGCCCTCTATAGGCTCTTCTTCACCATCTTTTTTGTCTTTTTCAGAGTCCCCTGATTCGTCAGCGCCGCCAGGACTTTCGGGACCGGTTTGCTGGCCTTCTTGGCCTTTATACATGTGTTCGCCGATCTTTAGCATAGTATCGGACAGTTCCTTGGATTTTTCTTGAAGTTCATCTTTGGTGGCTGTCTGAATAATGCTTTTAAGATCTTTCACTTTAGTCTCTATGTCATTTTTCAGATCCTCGGGAACCTTGTCACCCCCGTCTTTGAGAGCTTTTTCAGCTGAGTAGCAGAGGTTGTCGGCGGTGTTTCTGGCTTCGACCATCTCTTTTTTCTTTTTATCTTCTTCAGCGTGTGTTTCCGCATCTTTGACCATTTTATCGATTTCTTTATCGTCTAAACCAGCTCCGCCCTGGATAGTGATCTTTTGCTCCTTACCGCTAGCTTTATCTTTGGCGCTCACATTTAAAATGCCGTTAGCATCAATATCAAAAGACACCTCGACCTGTGGAACCCCTCTTGGGGAAGGTGGAATGCCATCCAAAAGGAATCGGCCCAAACTTTTATTATCAACGGCCATTTCACGCTCACCTTGCAGGACATTGACCTCAACTGAAGTTTGATTATCAGCCGCGGTACTAAAAACCTGCGAAGCTGTGGTTGGTATGGTCGTATTTCTTTGGATTAAAGGTGTGCTTACGCCTCCTAGAGTTTCAATACCTAGTGTTAACGGTGTCACATCCAACAGCAACACGTCTTTGACATCTCCGCCTAAAACCCCGCCTTGAATAGCGGCGCCTACGGCTACCACTTCATCCGGATTAATACCTTTGTGAGGGTCTTTGCCGAAGAACTTTTTCACGATCTCATTGATTTTGGGCATTCTAGTCATACCACCCACCATAACTATCTCATCGATATCACTTATCTTTAAGCCCGCATCTTTCATGGCATTTTCCATAGGTTTGATGGTTTTTTGGACGAGGTCGTCAACTAATTGCTCTAACTTAGCTCTGGTTAATTTGGTGCTTAGATGTTTTGGACCTGACGCATCAGCCGTCACAAACGGAATGCTGATTTCAGTTTCCATGGTAGAAGAAAGTTCTATCTTGGCTTTTTCAGCGGCATCTTTTAATCTTTGCATGGCCTGTCTGTCAGTAGAAAGATCCACTCCCTGCTCGGTTTTAAATTCAGCCAAAAGCCAGTCTATGATCTTTTTGTCGAAATCGTCGCCGCCAAGATGAGTGTCACCGTTGGTGGACTTAACTTCAAACACGCCTTCGCCAATGTCTAACACGGATACGTCAAACGTGCCTCCGCCTAGGTCATAAACTACAATAGTTTCATTTTTCTTTTTATCAAGGCCGTAAGCTAAAGAAGCGGCGGTCGGCTCGTTGATGATCCTTTTGACCACCAAGCCCGCAATTTGTCCGGCTTCTTTGGTAGCGGTTCTTTGCGAATCGTTAAAGTAGGCTGGTACCGTGATGACAGCTTCTGTGACCTTATCGCCTAGGTAAGTTTCCGCATCAGCTTTTAGCTTGGCCAAAATTTTGGCGGAAATTTCTTGCGGGGTATAGACTTTATCGTCTATTTTGACAGCCGCCATACCGTTTTTTCCCTCTACAATATCGTACGGATATTCTTTTTTTAGTTTTTGAATGATGGGGCTATTGTATTTCATCCCCATAAGTCTTTTTACACTAAAAACTGTACCTCTAGGGTTTACCACTTGCTGTCTTTTGGCAGATACTCCCACTAAATTAGCCGCTGGTGCCACTACGGATGGGGTGGTGTTTCCACCTTCGGTATTGGCAATTATTTTAGATTGGCCGCTTTCCATGACGGCCATGGCACTGTTTGTAGTGCCCAGATCGATTCCGATAATTTTACTCATTTTTATCTCCTTTTTTAGGCCCGGCTTTTTGGCCGTTGCCAACTTTTACACTAACAGGTCTGAGTTGATTATTTTTAAAACTGTAACCTTTTCTAATAATTTCTATAACTTTATCTTTTTCACCCGCTACGGCTTCAATGGCGTCCATTTTCTCAGGGTCGAATTCATCGCCCGGGTTTATGTCTATTTGGTTTAATCCTGCCGCCGACAATACATTTTTAAATTCTTTGATGGATAATTTTATACCCTCGTCATCTGTATGTAAGATGAGCATTTCAAAGTTGTCCAACACCGGTAAAAGGTTTTCTATAAGAACCGAATTGGCAAATTCGACTAGGGCTAGCTTGTCCTGCGTTACACGTTTTTCCAGATTTTTGTAGTCGGCTAAAGCTCTAATCCAGTTTTTCTCCATCTCGCTTAGCTTGTGTTCAAGCTGTGTGATTTTTTCCGTATTTTTATCTACTTTTTTATTGCTATCAGTTTTTTTGTCCATATTATTTTATGAATTTACCAGGACTCTCCTAGTTCTTCTATAAGGTTTTTAGTATATCTAACCGCAGGAATAACTTTTTCGTATTTCATTCTTGATGGGCCGAACACACTTACGTAGCCGGTTCTATTTCCCGCGCTGTACTTTGCATAAACTAAAGCACAATTTTCCAGATTTTCTATGCCTATCTCAGTTCCTATGACCGATTTAACTTCGTCCCCATAAGGAGCTTTTTTGAAGATTTCTTCCAGAAGTTCGCTTCTATCTAAAACGCTTAAAGCCGTTCTGGTAACGTCAATATCCCAAAATTCTTTATGATCCAATATATTTACAATGCCTGAGGTGATAATGTAGCCGTCATTAGCGGTGCCGATAGCGGCTTCTTTTACGTTTTCGGCCAGTGAAACCACGGCTTGTCTTAAAAGTCGGTCGAACTCAAAGCGGCTAGGCCACAATCTTTGTTTCATGGCCACCTCTTGAAGTACCGGTAATTCCTCTTCCTGCATGATTTGATCTAAGAATAATCTATAAGCCATGGCGGTTGGTACTCTCCCCGATGAGGTATGAAGCATTTCTAAAAAGCCAAGGTCTAAAAGCTTGGCCATTTCATTTCTAGCGGTGGCGGGAGAATATTTAAAGTTATATTTATCCACTATCTCCACGGATCCCACGGGCTCCGCAGTATCAACATACTCGCTGATAATGGCATTTAATAGTTTTAGCTGTCTTTCAGATATCATCTTAGCACTATTATAGAGCGAGTGATAGAAAAGTCAAGGTTTTAGTGTGCTTGCGGGGTTGGTTATAAGTCTAGCTTTTCAAAAATCTCTGCAGTTACCTGTTCGATTTCTTGTTGGCCGTCAATTTCAATTAGGAGATCTAAGTCTTTGTAATATTTTATGAGGGGCTCGGTTTGAGTTTTATAAACTTTAATTCGTTCTTGAACAGCCTCCATTTTTTGATCCTCTCTTTGAAAGAGGGGAGCGCCGTCTAAATCGCAGATGTTATGAGTAATGGGAGGATCATAAACTATGTGATAAGATCTTCCGCATTGTTTGCAAGTTCTACGGCCTGTAAGTCTGTTAACTATTTCCGTTTCTAAAAGTACAATGCTCACCACATAATCCAGATTTATTTTCAGGTCTGTAAATAGTTTATCAAGTAAGTGGGCCTGGTTAAGGGTCCTAGGAATGCCATCTAAAATAGCTCCGTCTGCGCAATCCGGTTGAGATAGTCTTTTTTTGAAAATTTCCAGGGTGGTTTCGTCGTCAACTAGTTTGCCACTATTCATGATGTCGGTTACCTTTTTTCCTAAATCAGTGCCGGCTGACATCTCTTTTCTAAAGATCTCACCCGTAGAGATATGTGGAACGCCCAATTTTTCGGAAATTAACTTGGCCTGAGTGCCTTTACCGGCTCCCGGGGGCCCCAACATAATAATGAACATATAAAAATCTTAACACACGCTCCGGGCACACGCTCCCGTGAGCGTTTAACTTTTTAACACTTGTCTAAAAGCTTCTTGAGGAATATCAACACTACCAATTCTTTTTAACCGTTCCTTGCCCTTTTTCTGTCTATCTAGAAGTTTATCTTTTCTTTCTCTGTGCCCCCCATAAATTCCCGCCAACACATTTTTTCTCACCGCCGGAATATCTTCCCGGGCTACAATCTTACCTCCTATGGCGGCTTGAAGAGATACTTTGAATTGCTGTCTCGGAATAACATCTTTGAGGCGTTTTAAAAGCGCGCGTCCCACAAAGTCGGCTTTGGATCTTAGGACAATATGGGATAAAGGTGCAACTATTTCTCCATGAACCAGCACATCCATTTTTACCACGTCGGCTTGTTTGTAGTCAGTGAATTCATAATCCAGGCTGGCAAATCCCGAAGAGATAGTTTTTAGTTCGTCATAAAAATTGTAAACCAGCTCTGATAAAGGAAGTTCATATTCGAAAATGACTCGGCTTTCGTTTGGATATTCCATTTTTTTCATAAGCCCGCGTCGTTCTTCACACAAAGTGATAATGCCACCCACGTATTCTACGGGAGAAACAATATTCATCAGTATCCAAGGCTCTTCTACCTTTTCTATTTTGGATCTGTCAGGAAAGTTAGCCGCCGATTTGGCTCTGAATTCTTCGCCATTAGTAAGTAATATTTTGTATTCGACGGTGGGGGTAGTGGAGATCAGTTCCAGATCGTACTCTCTTTCTAAACGTTCTTGGATAATATCAGCGTGTAGCAGTCCTAAGAAGCCACATCTGAATCCAAACCCTAGGGCAGTACTTGTTTCCGGTTCGAAATTTAAGGATGCGTCCGAAAGAGAAAGTTTTTCCAATGCAATTCTCAGGCTTGAGAATTTGTCGTTTTCAGTTGGGAAAATGGACACGAACACAAACGGTTTGACTTCTTTGTAGCCAGGGAGCGGTTTGGGGCTTTGACCTTG
>CAZHRD010000017.1:0-4811 GCA_964533985.1 uncultured Candidatus Saccharibacteria bacterium
TTTTTCTATCTTTCTTTTGGCGAATTCTTTCTCGACTTCTTTTAACTTTTCCTCCATCTCATTTAGCAAAATGAGCTTACCTTTTTCATGGTCTTTGTCTATGATAGTTATGGCTTCCGCTTTTTTGCTTTCATCCAGCTCGGTGACAATAAAAGCCGAAAAGTAGATCACCGATTCCACACTTCTTGGTCTCAAATCTAAAATTAAGGCCAATTTGGAAGGAATACCTCTGAAAAACCACACATGAGCTACCGGGGAGGCCAATTTAATATGACCCATTCTCTCTCTTCTGACACGGGAGGTAGTAACTTGCACACCACATTTATCACAAATAACATCTCTATATCTAATACCTTTATACTTACCGCAGTAACACTCGTAGTTTTTAACCGGTCCGAAAATTCTTTCATCAAACAGGCCGTCTCTTTCGGACTTAAAAGTGCGGTAATTTATGGTTTCAGGTTTGGTAACCTCACCATATGACCACGAAAGTATCTGATCGCTATTGGCAGCATATATTTTTATGGCATCTAATCTCTTTAAATCACTTAAATTTTTCATAGTTTTTTCTCTTCCTCCTCCTCTTCTTTAATTTCGGTAACTTCATCAAGACCGGCCGCCTTCACGTCATCCTTATCAGCAAAGATAGCTTCAACTGAGTCTTCAGTTATCTCCATCACAGGTTTAACGGGTATGTCGCCCTCTGCGCCTTTTTCTTCATCGCTTTCCTCATGATCGTCACTAAAAGATAAAGCTTCAATCCCAATTCCCAGACCATTTAATTGTCTTACCAACAACTTAAAGGTTTCCGGCATAGTGGATTCAGGTATCTTTTCACCTTGAATAATGGCGCTGTAAGCTCTGGTTCGACCGGCAAGATCATCCGACTTGATAGTCAGCATTTCATGCAAAATATTGGCTGCACCATAAGCTTCCAAAGCCCAAACCTCCATCTCCCCAAATCTTTGTCCTCCAAATTGAGCTTTTCCTCCTAGCGGCTGCTGAGTAATTAACGAGTAAGGTCCGGTTGATCTGGCATGCATTTTCTCCTCGCTCATATGGACTAATTTCAAAATGTAAGTATCACCGACAATAATCTCATCATCAAATGGTTTTCCTGTACGTCCATCGATCAATCTCATTTTTCCACTCTTTGGCATACCGGCTTCTTCCAACTCAGCCTCAATATCTTCTATAGGAATAGTTTGAAGAAGGGGCACTTCGTAGGTTCGACCAAGCCTCTTTCCGGCCATACCCAACGGGGCTTCTAAAATTTGCCCTACATTCATTCTTTTTAAAACCGCCTCCGATGAGAACACCACATCAACAGTGGTACCATCAGGAAGTGTTGGCATATCAATTTCCGGAACAATAGCTGATATAACACCTTTGTTACCATGTCTTCCGGCTAGTTTATCCCCGATTTCTATCTTTTTCATTTGCGCTACATAGACGGTAATCTCTTCCATGGTACCGGCGGGAAGGTCTTCATTTTCCTCTTTGGAAACTCTTTTAACTCCGATCACCACACCTTGCTGACCATGAGGCATATACAAAGAGTTGTCTCTCACATCTTTGGCTTTTTCACCGAAAATTGCTCTTAATAATCTTTCTTCAGCTGATAATTCAGCTTCCCCTTTTGGAGCTACTTTACCTACCAAAATATCGCCCGAGTTAACTTTGGAACCAACCACCACGATACCCTCTTCGTCCAGATTTCTTAAAACTTCTTCTGAAACATTAGGAATATCTCCGGTAATTTCTTCAGGCCCAAGTTTAGTTTCTAAAACCGGAATAACATGATCTGAGATATGAATAGAGGTAAGCACATCATCTCTGACTAATCTATCTGAGATTACAATACCATCCTCAAATTCGTACCCTTCCCAAATCATGTAAGCTACCTTTACATTTGTACCAATGGCTATATCCCCTTGATCAGCCGAGGGCCCCTCCATTAGAACGTCGCCCTTTTTAACTTTGTCGCCCTGTTCTACTCTTACATATTGGTTAAAACAGGTCTTGGTGTTGGATTGTTTGAATTTATTGGCTATATAAGTGGCTTTGCCCTGTTTGGCGTATTTTACTTCGACTCTATTGGCATCAGCGTAAGTAACCTCACCCTTGTCTTCAGCCACCGTTACAGCATTGGAATTTAAAGCAATCTCTTTTTCAATACCTGTACCTACAATAGGAGATTCGGGTTTTACTAAAGGCACTGATTGCGACATTTGCTGTGTACCCATTAAAGCTCTCGCCACATCATTATTTTGTAAGAAAGGAATCAAGCCTGCACTTATACCCACGATCTGACTCGGGGTCACCTCTATGTATTCGGCCAATTCGGGTTCTCCTAAAATAAAATTGCCGGCTAATCTTAAAGGAATCTGATTTTCTATAATATAGTTGTCTTTATCAGTTTTGACCGAGGCATCCGTGATGTAAACTAATTCCTCATCATAAGCGGCTAAATAAACGATCTCGTCTGTAACCTTAACTTTTCCGTTGGCTTCCTTTTGCAGTCTTCGATAAGGAGTTTCTAAGAAGCCGTATTGATTTATACGGGCATACATGGCCAAGTAGTTGATAAGACCAATGTTTGGACCTTCGGGAGTTCTCACCGGACAAATTCTTCCAAAAGATGAGTAGTGCACATCCCTCACCGCCATACTGGCTCTTTCTTTGGTCAAACCGCCCGGACCAAGCACGGATAATCTTCTAAGATGGGCTAATGAGGTGACAGGATTTTGCTGATCCTGAAACTGCGATAACTGACCGGTGGCAAAGAAACTATGCACGCTGGCAGCCACGGCTCTAGGACTTATGAGCGCTCCCGGCATAGGTAGCTCTTCTCTTGCCTGCATGGTCATTCTTTCTTTGATATTTTTTTCCATTCTTAAAAAGCCAATTCTCATTTGCCACTGTAGAAGCTCACCGACTCGTTTTACTCTTCTGTTCCCAAGATTATCAACATCACTGACCTCACCCAATCCGTTATTGAGCTCGATGATTCTTTTGACAATGCCAATCAGATCTTCCAATTGTAAAAGCCTGTATTTTTCTTCATTGGGAAAGTCGTGGCCCAGAACTTGATTAAGCTTAAATCTACCGACGTCGCCTAAACTATATCTTCTTGGGTTAAAGAATAGAGATTTGACATATTCTTTAGCGTTTTCTAACACTAAAGGCTCACCGGGTCTTTGTTTTCTATAAACTTCCAAACAGGCGTCATTGTAGTTGTTGGCCGGGTCTTTGGCCAAGGTATTTTCCGTATAATCGATTTCGGGATTTGTTTCAACTGACTTGAAGGCCTCTCTTATATCATCGTCGGTGCTTAAACCAAAAATTCTCAGTAGTGTTGTGATGGTCATTTTCCTTTTTCTGTCTATTTTGACGCTGATAACTCCTCTTCTGGACGTTTCAATTTCCAGCCAGGCCCCATTTTTCGGTAACACTTTGGCACCAGCTAAAAGTTCCCCTGTGGTGGGAGACATTTCGCCTGTGAACAAAACACCTTCAGATCTAATAAGCTGATTAATAATAACCCTCTCAACTCCATTGATAATAAAAGTCCCCCATGTAGTCATAAGGGGAATGTCCCCCATGTAGATTTTTTGTTCTTTTTTCTTTTTGTTGATGGTGTCTTTTAAGGTAGCTTTCAAATACCAGGGGGCGTCGTAAGTTCTGCCGGCATGGATGGCATCGTCCACACTTATATTTTCTTTTTCGATAACGGGATCGGATAAAGTAAGTACCCAGCCTCTGCCTGAATAATCCTCAATGGTACCCAACTCGTCCAAAATCTCATTTATACCCTCTTTCATAAGCCAATCGTACGACTCTAACTGAACGTCCATTAAGTTTGGAAGTTCTAGAGTGTTTTTGAGTTTTGAAAAAGATTTTCGCATTAGTAGTAATTAATAAATATATCGCTTTTTGCCCACTATTTCAATAACAGGCGAACTTGCGTAAGTTATCATACCATAAACTATCTGTCAAGAGTAAATATATAATAATACTATCAGTCTATATATCCTATCTGGGAAGGTGGCCAGAATCTGAATACAACCCTTCCTACGATACGCTCCTTCTCTATTAATCCAAAAGACCTAGAGTCCGCGGAACGCGTGCGGTTGTCCCCCAGCACTAAATACTGATTTTCCTCTACCTTAAAGGATCTTCCCTCTTTTATCTTTCCTCCGGCCGAGGTGCAGGTATTTTCGGATAGATAAGGCTCCTCTAACTTATATTTATTGCCGTCCCTATTGATATAAACGTCACATTTATATATTTTCACGATATCTCCCGGTACAGCAATGACTCTTTTAATAAAATCGACGTTGTCGTCGTTGGGTGGATGCAAAACAATAGTTTCTCCCGTTTCGAAATCTTTAAAATGCTTGGTTATCTTTTCCACTAAAATTCTCTGCCCGCCATAAAAACTTGGTTCCATGCTGGCCCCTTGAACCTGCTCCGGAATAGCTATGGTGGTATAAATCACAAAAATGACCACAATACTTGATAAAACAGTTTCTAAAAGCTCTAGGAAAATGCTATCTTTCATAGTGGTAACATAATATCATTACTCATATGAAAACGGTCAACTTAAAATTTGAGAATTTTAAAGATGTTTGGAAGGTATTTAAAGCCAATATTCCGCTTTTTATAATTATTCTATTCGTGGTATTTGTGGCTTTTGTATCAAGCATAAAGGGCGAGTTTGTGTCTGATGATATTCCGGGTATTGTACAAAACCCCAGTGTACATGATCTAAACAAGTCTTTGGCCACTCTAAGTCCTCAAAGCATTAT
>CAZHRD010000017.1:4821-8887 GCA_964533985.1 uncultured Candidatus Saccharibacteria bacterium
AAATCCCATACCATTCCACGCTATTTCACTGGTATTTCATTTGATCAACGTTATCCTATTTTTTCTCATTGCTTACAATATTTTCGATAAGAAAGTAGCTGCCATAGCTAGCGTTTTGTATGCAGTGCATCCGTTAGTGTCGGAAACGGTCATTTGGATCTCGGCTTTAAACTACCTGCTTTCCACATTTTTTTTGTATATATGTACGATCTTGTATCTTATTTATAAGAAAACCAAACAGAATAAGTGGCTTATCTCCATGTTCGTTCTTTTTGCGGTGGTGTCTTTCACATTTCCCAACTACTGGGTCCTCATCATTCCGTTTTTTATAGCCGGCCTAGATTTTTTTGTGCTCGAAAGAAATTATAATTTCAAGCCACTTCTCAAGATCCTACCTCTCTTTATCATCGGCTTAGCTTCATTTATTTTTATAAGCTCCGACAACCGGGTCACCGAGCGTATTGACCGTCTCAACACGGCTGAGGCCACACCCTATATTAACCGCATACCATATTCTATTTATCACAACGCCACACTTTTTGTCTTTCCTAATAATCTGACTATTTATCACGAAGGCGTAATTCTGACCTCGCAAATGTACACCATCATGATTATTTTATCTATCGTGTTGGTTATCACTACCTTCGTTCTTTGGCAGAAAGAAAAGACCCGATTGATCGGTGGCATGATCATCTTGATCTTTATATCTTTGCTGCCGGTTTTCAGCCCCATACTGGTAGCTTGGATGGTAGCCGAAAGATATATGTACGTGGGAACAGCCTTATTCACCACTCTTATAGCTATGCTTTTTATCAGCCTTGGAAAAAAGTTCAACAATAAGGATTTAGCCGTTATTTTGGCCACAATTTTGCTTATCGCTTATTCCGGCAGGACTATTGCGCGTGCACAAGAATGGAAAACCAGAAAAAGCCTATGGCTCTCAGCCGAAAAGAGAGGTCCGCTCAGCGCCCGCGCTCAAAATAACCTAGGGGATGTCTACGGCCAAGAACGGGATTGGGAAAAGTCTATTTGGCATTTTAAAAGAGCCATCGAAATAAATCCCAACTATAGTGAAGCTATTCATAATTTAGGAAACACCCTCATGCAGTTAGGTTATCTTGACCAAGCCAAGGCACTCTTCTTAAGATCACTTGAGATCAACCCGGGTCTTTATCAGGCAACCCACAAATTAGGTCTAATCGAATACCAACAAGGAAACCCTGACGCCGCTATGCAATATTTCTTAAAAACTTTGGAAATCGAACCAAGCTATCTACCGGCGGCTCAGTCTATTCAAGCTTTACAAACTTTGCAGCAAAAAAACCAGTAAATAGACCATCGGGCAGAATCTTTTTAACCTCAAGTAGACTCATTTGCTTAAACCTCGCTAAAGTCCAAATAACAATGTCCTCATTTTCTTCCTTGCTAAATGTACAGGTTGAATAAACCAATTGACCGCCGGGAGCCAACATACTAACCCCGGAAGAAATTAACTTCTTTTGAAGTTTAGAAAGAGCTCGGGGTTTTTTTGGATTCCAATACTCAAAAGTTTTTGGCTCAGTCAAAATAATCAACCCCTCATTAGAGCACGGAGCGTCGAGCAGCACCTTATCAAAATAATCCTCGAACAACTCATACTTCTTTTCTAAACCCACCGCCGACCCATAGATCACTTCCACGTTTTTCACACCTTGTCTATTTAAATTATCTTCCAACTTAAATACGCGTTTCTTATTGCTTTCTACAGCCACAATCTGAGCTTTCTGTTTAGTGATGATCGACATTTGAGATGTTTTGCTACCGGGAGCAGCACACATGTCTAAGATCTTCTCACCTTCTTGTGGTTCCAACATAAACACCGGCACCATACTTGATAAGTTTTGGATATAGATCATGCCTTGATTAAAAAGTTCGGTATGGGAAAGTTTTAAGTTATCGGGCTCTCTTAAAACAATATAACTATTATCTAAAGGTCCCGGTTTAATTAAAAACCTTTGTCTTCTTAGTTCTCTTAGGGCATCGTTCTTATTGATCTTTTCGGTGTTAACCCTAAAAGTTATGGGCGGCTTGGTGTACATGTGTTGGAGAATTCGGACATGTCTGGGGCCGAACATTTTCTGAATTTTTTGAATGAACAGATCTTTTTTCTCCATCCTTAACATTGTATCAAACATTAGCCGTCTAAAAGCTAGTTTGAAATCTGCTCCTCAGCTGTTACTTGACCCAAAAAAAGATATAATAGTAAGGCTTCTGACAATGTCGGTTGCATGTTTTAGTGGAGAGGCTTTGCTATGAACAAATATATATATTTATATCAACTTGAAAATTATGAAACCCTTAGATTCTTAAAAGGGGTATACAGAAGTTTTTTTAAAAAATCAAAAGTGAGAAAAATTGAATTTGAAAGAGATTTAAAAACAAAATTCATTTTATTTTTTTCGATCTTTATTTTCCTGGTAATATCGTTGCTGCTGTTGTTTTTAACCCCTATCTATATTTCTGCTCCCATTATGGCCTTGCTTTGGTTGCTTAGGTTTTTTCTGCTGATTATTTCGGAAAAATTGTTCTTAAGGTACGAAAACCGACAAAACAAGAAAGAATTTGATGCCGCTAAACAAAAGGTCCGGGCCTTTGACGAAGTCGTGTTTGTCGGCATTGCCGGAAGTTCGGGAAAAAGTTCACTGCTAGCCATACTAACGGAATTACTAGGAGAGAAAACAGCTACCACGATTGGAACAAAAGATGGCTTGGTTGGTTTGGTTCAATCGATAAACCAAAAACTCACTCTGGGACTTAAACAGTTCATCTGCGAGATGAATGCCAACAAACCGGGGCAAATTAAAGCCATGTGTGTGCTCACGCAACCCAAGATTGGCATCCTCACCAACATTAACGAACAGCACCTGGAGAGATATAAAAATATAGAAAATACGGTAAGCTCCAAATTTGAGTTACTGCAAAGTTTAACCGAAGACGGTGTAGGTATTGTTAACCTTGATAATCAGCTGGTGAGAGAAAACTTAGGTAAAGCTTCCGCTGAAAAACTAATTGGCTATACACTGGACGGAAATTCGAGTCAGCTCTGCCAAAAAACAGTTCTCGTGACGGCTTATGAGGTTTTAGATTACGGTTCACGTTTTGCTCTAAATATTGCCGGCGAGGAATACAATTTTAGTACAACCTTAATTGGCAAAAACCATTTATCGAACGTGGTAGCCGCCGTTATTTGCGCAGTTGAGCTGGGACAAAAACCCGAGCACCTGGTTGAAAAGGTTAGTAACCTTAAGCAGATACCTCACAAACTCGAACAAAAAATTCGAAACAATATCTACATACTGGACAATACAGGTGGCAGTAATGTTGAGAGCTTTAGAAACAGCCTTGAGATCTTAAAAATGCACCCAAGAAAAAAGGTGCTCGTTACACCTGGCATCTACGAGGTAGGTGAAAAAAGCAACGAGGTACATAAAATGTTGGGGTACATGACCTCCGGTGTAGCTGATTTGATAGTACTGCTCGGCGAAAGTCACAGAACTGAAAATATTAGAGCAGGCGCACTTGACCACGGGTTTGATAAAAATAGAATTATCAGAGTACGAGATCTGGACGAGGTTTACAGATTCGTTGATAAGAATCTTAACGAAGGCGACGTGGTTTTGTTAGAGAATGATTTGGATGATAGGTTTGTTTAAAGTATTCCTATGAAAGAACAGGAAAAGTCAGCAAGATACTGCTTAATTGTTAGGGGGAAACCATGTGCTGGAAAATCTACAATTGTTAAGTCATTTAATAAATTGGGTAGAGACTTCGTCCTCCTAGACCCAGATCAAGTTAACAAAAAATCTCGAGATTATTTACAGTTTTTACCGCGTCAAACGAAAAACCCAACTGAAAATGTGAAGATGTATTGCTTCCTCTATAACGCAGCGGAGATAGGTCTGTCGAATAACAAAAACGTAGTCTGGTCGCAACCATGGAGCAGACTAGCCGAAATAGAGCTAACTATAAGAAATTTCGGTTTTTATCTTACGGAGTTAAAGGCTGATGCATGGAAAATAGAAGTCCG
>CAZHRD010000018.1:0-7343 GCA_964533985.1 uncultured Candidatus Saccharibacteria bacterium
GGCCACCAATGCCACTGATTACCCGGCGAGACGGCTAAATAATAAATATAAGGGTGCGGACGGTAAGCTTAAGTTTGCCCATACTGTAAACGATACCGGTTGTGCTATGGGCAGGATGCTGATTTCGATCATGTGTAATTATCAACAGAAAGACGGCTCGATTTTAGTACCGAAAGCTCTAAGAAAGTTTGTTTCTTTTAAGGCCATAGCGCCTAAGATTGAGACACCCAAAAAATGATGCAAAAACCGGCTTTTCAGGGTTTAATGATGCCAAAAGTAATATTTTCTACCCAGTCCGATATTAATGGAGATATTGATGTGGTGCAGGTGGGAAATACCAGAAAGATAAAAGTTGAGGGTTTAGAGCAATCTCTGAGCTGGGATTCCCCAAGTGCTAAAAGAATGGTGTGGGGTAGGGCGGTGGACTTGATATGTGAGCAGGAACCTAATCTTAAAAACATCCTGATTTTAGGTTTGGGAGGAGCCACAGTCCAGCACCAACTTTCTAGAAGAATACCGGGCATTCAAATCGTGAGTGTGGACATCGATCCTGTTATGGTTGATATTGCCAAAAACTATTTTGAGCTTGAATCAATTCCAAATCACAGAGTATTAGTGGCGGATGCTTGCCGGGTTATTATCGAACCGGAAATGTTTGCCCTTGAGAAAGGTATGTTCATGGCTGTTTATGTGGATATTTATGTAGGTAGCAAGTATCCTGATCTTGGGAAATCAGGGAATTTTGTGGCCGCCGTAAAAAGTATGGTGGTGCCGGGAGGTCTGGTGGTTTTTAATAGAATGTATACGGAAGATCATCAGGATGAGGTTAATGTGTTTGTTGACTTTATTGAAGGATTTTTTAAGGATGTGCAAACTCAAGTTACAGCCGGTTACACAAATTCGGATAACATTTTAATTTACGGACGAGTATAATCTCGAATTATCGTTATGAGAATTTATCAAGCACTTATTTTAGGCGTTCTACAAGGAATTACAGAATTTTTGCCAATTTCTTCTTCTGGGCATTTGATTTTGCTTCCCAGTTTATTAGGATGGGAAGTTCAATCTTTAGCGTTTGACACCATGTTACATTTAGGCACCGCCGCGGCTTTAATAGTCTATTTTTGGCGGGATCTTTTTGGCATTCTAAAAAATAAGAAATATATGATTTTGATCGTGATAGCGTCAATTCCCGCAATGGTAATTGGAGTATTATTCGGAGATGCTATAGAGGCTTTTTTCCGATCACCATCATATGTAGCGCTATTCCTTCTAGTTGGTAGTGCTATCATGTTTACCGCAGAAAAGACTTATAAGAAAGTATGGCACGAAGAGAGGTTGGTGGACCCCGGTGAGTTGAGTGTGAACAGGGGTCTCCTAG
Organism: uncultured Candidatus Saccharibacteria bacterium; assembly: GCA_964533985.1. Taxonomy (GTDB): domain Bacteria; phylum Patescibacteriota; class WWE3; order UBA101185; family UBA10185; genus CAYSWS01. The sequence continues at coordinate 1,382 of CAZHRD010000018.1, forward strand.
TAGGGTTTTTTCAGTCGCTGGCACTTTTACCGGGTATTTCCCGATCAGGTTCGACTATTTCAGGAGGTATTTTTAGTGGGCTTAGCAGAGAGGCGGCCGCTAAGTTTTCTTTCATTTTATCCATACCTATAGTAATTGGAGCCGGCGGTCTAAAAATGGTCGAATCTTACCAAGAGATAGGCATTAATTTTGTTATGTTAGCGGGATTTCTAGGAAGTTTTCTTACAGGGATTTTTGTCATCAAGTGGTTACTCAAATTTGTGAAAAATAATACTCTAATGGTCTTTGTAGTGTATAGGGTAGTGCTGGCGGCTTTAATTATTCTACTTCTGATTTAGTATATTGCCCATTATAACAATGTATCTTGCTATTTATCACTTTGGGGGTGGAAAGTGCTAGGATATTCAGTGAAAAATGGGAAAAAGTTGAAAAAATACCCCCAGGGGTTGTGCTGGGGGTAACTTTGGTTATTCCGGTTCGGATTCCGGGAGATCTCTATCCATTGGGGTAAGCACAGGTTCTTTTTCTGGCGTTGATTTGAGCAAATTCCGATTTCCCACGATGAGCTTGTGCAACTCATGTTGGAATTTTTCCATGTTTTGAACCTCCTCACTCCTGGAATTTACTGTGCTATGAGCGAAAGCATAGACAACAGATACAAGTTGTTGGAGAGTCTCGTTTACAGCTTGGTTATATCCGCCATCGTTGTCACGGACCTTTTCTATGCACTCTTGGGCATCTACTAAATGTTTTTGCATTGCAGCAAATAGTCTCCAGTCTTCGTGATTGTTAAAGCCGTGGTAGAACTCAACCGCTTTCTCTTCATCGAACATTTCTCCTCCTGTATGGATTATTACTACAATGATTGTTGGGTGGATTCTACCTAAAATGCGTGAAAATAGCAAAAAGAAACCCCCAGAGGTATTATTTCCGGGGGGAGGGGTGCGGGTTCAGATAGTAAAGTGGCGGTCATTATCTTTAGGTGAGATTTGGCTTATTCTTTGATAGTACTCTTCAGCCTTTTCTCTCCTTTTTGGGTCATTGATGGCATCCCGAAAAGATTCCGCCGATTCTAGTGCCACTTCACGAATTTGCTATTCCTTCCTTTCTTTGCGTCGAATCAGAAAATCCTGAAAGAAATTCAACAAGCTATGCCACAGAACCTGAAAAAAACCCACTAGGTTGTAATGTACAGGCCCGTCGTTGTCGGTATCTCTCCACTTGCGCATCTATCCTCCTATATTTTTTGGATTGGGTTTCTTGGTTACTTACCTTTACGTATAATGTCAACTGCTGCTCCTTCGACCATAAGCGGGGCTTTCTGCTTAAACCAATTCGCGCATCTAATGCATTTGGGGTCTTCAGATTCTTCTTCAAATTTTCCAACAACCTTTATTACTATAGCTACTACATCCTGAAAAGAGTAAGTCTGTTCTTGGACACCTCTTTTTGTTATCTCTCCTCCTCGCAATATATTTAATATTCCAATTTGCATTATTATACCAAAAATAATTTAAGCACAATGTTATAATCATCCTGTTATGTTCGGGAAATTGTTCGATTCAAACGATAAACAAATAAGTAAACTAAAACCCCTGGTTGAGAAGATTAATTCTTATGAAGATGAGTACAGTAAGCTTAAAGATGAAGAAATTAAGCAAAAAACTCAAGCTTGGAAGGATGAACTTTCTGGATTAGACCATCAAAAACAGGACCAATATTTAGATAAGATTTTGCCCGAAGCTTTCGCATTAGTAAAAGAAGCCACAAAAAGAGCCCAAAGCATTGACCTTCATGACGTACAGTTAATAGCCGGTATATCTTTACACCAAGGCAAGATTTCGGAACAAAAAACAGGTGAAGGAAAGACTAATACAGCCGTTTTGCCGCTATATTTAAACTCGTTAACCGGGCGGGGTGCTCATTTAGTAACCCCAAACGACTACCTGGCCAGGCATGGTGCCGGCTGGATGGGCCCCATTTACGACATTTTAGGAGTGAGTGTGGGCTGCATTATGCAGGAAGAGGCTTATGTTTATGACAGTTCGTACCAAGGGCAGGCGTTTCAAGATGAGTACGCCATTCATCTGCGCCAAGTTGAGAGATCAGGGTCTTACAAAGTAGACATAACTTACGGAACAAATCATGAATTTGGTTTTGATTACTTGCGGGACAACATGGTGCGAAGATTGGATGACATGGCTCAAACTAATGCCAACGGTGAGTGGGGCGTGCATCATTTTGCCATTGTTGACGAGGTGGACTCAATTCTAATTGATGTAGCCAGAACGCCGCTCATAATTTCTACGTCTTATGCTCAGCCTACGGAAAGGTATCACCAGGCTGCTTCCATCGTAAAAAAACTTATCAAAGATTCAGATTATGAAATAGAGGAAAAATATAAAAACGCCTTTTTGACCGATTTAGGTATTAGGCGCGTGGAAAAAATGCTTAATGTAACCCATTTGTACGAAGAAGACTTTGAGATGGTGCATTTGATTGAACAGACTTTGCGTGCCCATGCGGTTTATGAAAAAGATAAGGATTATGTGGTCAAAGATGGCAAAATTGTGGTGGTGGACCAGTTTACCGGCCGATTGCTGCCCAGCAACAGATATTCGCAGGGGGTGCACCAGGCGCTGGAGGCCAAAGAGGGTGTGGCCATTCAGGAAGAATCCCGTACCATGGCCGAGATTTCGTACCAGAATTACTTTAGAATGTACGAAAAACTAGCCGGTATGACGGGCACGGCGGTCACGGAAGCGGAAGAATTTTACAAAATATATAAACTGGAAGTAGTCGCTATCCCCACCGATCAACCTGTTATTAGAAAAGATGAGAACGATATTGTTTACAAGACGGAAGCGGCTAAATATAGGGCGGCGGCCAATGACATTGAGGAAAAATTTAAAAAGGGACAGCCGGTTTTGGTTGGTACCACAAGCGTTGAGAAATCGCAGTTATTACACGACTTTTTAAAGCGCAGACAAATTCCCCATGAAATTTTGAATGCCAAGAACCACGAAAAAGAGGCTTTAATTATTGCCCAAGCTGGTAGAAAGCACGCCGTCACGGTTTCGACTAATATGGCCGGTCGTGGTGTGGACATTAAACTGGGTGGTGACCCGTGCACACCAAAAGAAAAACAAGAGATTATAGAGTTGGGCGGATTGCATGTCATTGGCACAGAGCGTCACGAATCCAGAAGAATCGACAACCAGCTTAGAGGACGATCAGGTAGGCAGGGCGAACCCGGTTCTTCCAGGTTCTTTGTGTCGTTGCAAGATGACCTGATGCGCATTTTTGGAGGTGCCCAGGTTGAGGGGATGATGGATAGATTTGGTCTGGACGAAAGTGTACCTTTGGAGTCAGGTTTGGTTTCCAAAGCTATAGAAAACGCGCAAAAAAAGGTTGAAGGTTTTAACTTTGATAGACGAAAACAAGTGGTTGAGATGGACGATGTTATGAATGTGCACAGGGAAGTAATCTACCAGTTACGTCGAAGGATCCTGGATTTATCCAGCGGGAATTTGGAACACAAAGATTGGTTTATTAATAAGATCGGTGAGTTCTCCGATTTTTCCGAAAAGGACTGGAATAAATATGAAAAAACTTATGGTAAAGAAATGTGGTTGGCGGGATTGGGCCAGATCAGTTTACCTATCATAGACCTGCTGTGGATGGATCACTTAGTGGCTATGGACCAACTGCGGGAAGGTATTGGCTTAAGAGGGTACGCTCAGCGTGATCCTATGGTCGAATATAAAAGAGAGGGCCATGAACGGTTTGAGGTTTTGGTCTCCAAGGTTTATTCATCCATCACAGAAAAGTTGTATGCGGCCTTAGCGGTGGAAAAACCCGAGAAGACGGTTCTCAAAGAAGAAAAAGTTAGTGCTAAGGGCATGAGCTACAAGCGCGGCGAATTTGAATCTGGTGTGGCTGACGAGGCTCAGGAACAACGGGTGGAGCTTTCCACCGGGAAAACAGTTGAGGTGGAGAAGGTAGTTTCCGGTGAAGAAAAAGTCGGTCGAAATGACCCTTGCCCGTGTGGTAGTGGAAAAAAGTATAAACGCTGCCATGGGGCATAGACTACCTGTCCATCTTGACATTACGCTTTTATCCCCTCATACTTAACAAATAGGTGATTAACTAGTGCTTCAGTCCGCGTGACTGACCTAGCACCTGCCCGAGTACTATGTTAAATTACTGCTTTTTAAAACAAAGCAATTCGAAAGGGGGTGTGGAACTGTGTACAAAAATCAGAAAGGTTTCACACTAATCGAATTGTTAATCGTTATTGTTATCATCGGTATCTTAGCCGGTGTACTAATTGCCATTATCGATCCTCAAGCCCAACAAAATAGAGCAAGAGACGCCGGAGTTCAAGCCACCATCAACAAGGTAGCTTTAGCAACTCAAGGATTCGTTTCAGCTTATGGTAGAACACCAGAGGGTGATGAGTTTTTTGCCGCTATTGATAATGCGGCTGAATCTTCTGTCGGTGTATGCGCTGCGGGAGCTTTTACTTGCACATTTAATGTGACAGGTAATACGCTGCCGGCTACGTGTGCTGCAGCTGCGGATGACTGGGATGGAACAGGTGCTAACCCATGTTACTACTACTATGTAGGTAACTTAGGCACCGGTAGTGGCTTCCAGATCTATGCTAAGTCATATGGTATAAACGCCACTATTTTCAGATATGACAATAGTGTAGGCGAAATGCAAGAGTGCGACGATGCGGGAGCAAACTGTCTGTAACTAGAATATTATTTAGCCCCGCCTGTACAGGCGGGGCATTTCGGGTCTGTTTGATTTAATTCATGGTGAACAAAGTTGTTGGTAAAAGTAGTTCCCCCGGTTTTACATTAATAGAAGTACTTATCGTGATAGTTCTGTTAGGTATGCTTTCAGTGGTGGAGTTTTAATGGTCACCATGAACAAGCTAGTTTTGTCCACAGACGGTTTTGTCTCGGCCTACAATAGGGTCCCGAACGAAGCCGAGTTTTTGTTTACGATAACAAAGAAGGCGGTCAGATTTTTGATTGTCCTCACACCATAGCCGATTTTAATCCATTAACCGACTTTTGTAATACAAGATAAATATATTTAAGTATAATGACTTTGTGGACGATTGGTTTTCGAAATATAAAAAAAGTGAAGAACAGGTTTCATCTATAGCTCCGGGGCACTCAGCCGGTGCATCAGGTGCATCAAATGCGTCTAGTACCGGGTCAGCCCAGCCCCAGTCGTACCAGCCACACACCTCGCCCCCGCAAGAAGCTATTACTCAATTGGGTTCTTCGTATGAAATAAAAAATGTCACTAAAGCCAAAAGTGAGAAAAGCAGCTTTCCTGTGGCTTTGCTGGTTTTAGCGGTAGTCCTTCCCTTAGTTTTTATTATGATTATGGGCACAATTTCTAATCGGCAGGAAAAGAAGGACACCAAAAGCGACAGTTTTCTTTCTAGTACTCTCGAAAGCAATTTCTTTACCTTGAGCGTAGACCCAAATTACAGCATTGACTCAGTAGTAGATAAAAAAGTTCCATTTTTAGAGCGTCATATTTTGACTAACACCAAAGACGGTCAAAAAACTTTAACAATTGTGATCAAGGATGTGCCATTTGACTATGATATCGAGGATAATCTAGGCGCAAAAGCCAGGCGTGAAAATCCTAAATTGTACAGCGAACAGTCTTATGAACTTAAAGGCAAGCAGGGCATGTACTACAAAAAGAGGGAAGAGAATTTTGAACATTTTGTTCTATTGTTGGATAGGAGCCGAAGTGTCCTGTACGAGATCACCATGAATAGCCCAACCACTTTTGCTACCGATACAGCTTTAGAAGTTGAATTTAAAGATATTTTGGATAAAATCACTTTTATCAATCAGTAAGTCTGCCCAAAGTTGTGCTATTTATGAGTAAAAAACGTTTAACAAGATAATATGAAAAAAATAGT
>CAZHRD010000018.1:7353-8735 GCA_964533985.1 uncultured Candidatus Saccharibacteria bacterium
GGTTGTTTCTATTGGTGGTGGTACAGGTAGTTATACAATTCTCACCGGTTTAAAAAATAAGAATTTGGATTTGACGTCGGTGGTGACCTGCGCTGATAGCGGGGGTAGCACCGGCAGGTTAAGAGATGAATTTGGGCATTTACCGGTGGGAGATTTTAGGATGGCTCTAGTGGCTTTGGCGGACACAAATGGCGACAATGATGTTTTACGTGAGCTGTTTTTGTATAGGTTCGAAAAAGGTACCGGACTTACCGGGCACAATTTTGGGAATTTACTACTGACAGCCCTAACCGACATATTTAAATCAGAAGAGAAAGCATTTGAGTATGCGTCCAAGATTCTAAGAGTTAACGGAAAAGTGTTGCCCATTACTAACGAACCGGTGTCTCTAATTGCCGAGTACGAAGGCGGTAAAATTGTGATTGGTGAGAGCTATATTGATGAGCCGCACAAAAACCACGATGGCAAGAAAAGGATAACTAATCTAACCGTACAGCCCAAGGTCATGCTGGCTAAAAGAACTAAAGAAGCCATTTTGAACGCCGATTTGATTGTTTTGGGTCCGGGAGATTTGTATACAAGTACTTTGGCTAATTTGGCCGTTTCCGGTGTAAGTTCGAACATAAGAAAATCTAAAGCCAAGGTAGTTTTTGTCATTAGTTTGATCAACAAATACGGTCAAACCCACGGTTTTAAGATGAGCGACTATGTTTCTGAGATCCGCAAGTACATGGGCGCTTACCCTGATTATGTGGTGGTAAACACGGACGAGTTGCCTAAGGAGATTTTGGCAAGGTACGCAGGTGAGAAGGGGTTTCCGCCCGAAGATGATCTGAAGGAGACGAAAAAATATGAAGTGATTAGAGCAAAATTACTGGCGGGGGAGATTGTAAAGAGAAAATCCGGCGATGCCGTTAAGAGAAGTCTTATTAGGCACGATTCCGAGAGATTAGCTGACATTATCGAAAAACTGGTTTAAGTGAGTTATTTGAGCTAGTTTTCAGCGTTATACATTTCTCTTAGTCTCTTAATGGTTCTGTAAATAATGGTGCCTACGTTGGTCTCACTTAGTTGGGTAACCTGAGCAATGATCTTGTTTGTGTACCCGTCAAAGAATTTTAAATAGATTATTTCTTTTTCCCGTGGCGGTAATTGTTGTAAAACAGCGTAGAGTTGTTCTTCGGCAAACATGGACTCTACTTTTTCCGGTGGTGTGGCCTCTTTTGAGGGTATTTCCTTGGCCAGGTCCAATGAGGAGGCATCTGCTTTGTTGCTTTCCCGTCTGTAGTAATCTATGAGAGTATTTCTAGCAATTCTATAGAGCCAGGCCGAGAAAGATACCCCTTGCCATTGAAAGTTGTCTAAGCTCTTTAAAGCTTTTT
>CAZHRD010000019.1:0-8703 GCA_964533985.1 uncultured Candidatus Saccharibacteria bacterium
CTCAGTCTTTTCGGATCGATATCACCAGATGTGTGTTCAGGTATGCTGTCACGAACCTCCTCAGGCGTAATTCCCTTCTCGACAGGGGGTTCCCAGCCTTCTATCGGATTCTCTTGCTTCCCGGTATCTTTTTCCACCCAATCTGGCGCCGAACCCTCCGGCGCTTTCCAGAAATCTTCTGGCGTTGGAGCTTTTTCGTCCATAATTAACCTTTATAACTAACTACTTATTAGCCTGCTCTTTAGCAATTTTACCTATCACAGGTAGCTCGTACATTTCATTGTTGTAGGCTTTCCACATTAGTAGAGCATACAAAATAAACATACCTATGGAAACCAAAGGTACTAATGCGAACCCAATTAACAAGGCCATTAGTGAAGTTGTTATGAACCAAATTATGTAGGCTGCCACGCCGAATAATATCGATTGAAACGCGTGGAATCTCACAAATTTGTCATCTTTCTCCACGATGAAAAAGATTACGCCCGTAATGGGAGAAATTATGTAAGAAAGCGCGGCCGCGATATTCGGTTCTAAGTTTGTATATTTTGATGCTTTTGATGTTTTTGGTGTTTCTTCTGTCATATTTTAAGTATACACACCTCCTTTTAGTACAATTAATTATTGTAATTTCCCCGTTTTTGCAGGGAATGTAACTTTTTAATTTCTTTTATATTTGTCGATTGAGTAGGTTTTTTGTCTGTTCGAAATTTTATTAGTCTGGGAAACCTCAGGGCAAGGCCGGCCGAATGGGTTTTTGAGACTGAAATTTCGTCTGCCCCAACTTCAACTACTATTTCCGGTGCTATTATAACGTCCGGCCGGTAAATTTTTGGAATATCCACATTTTTTGGTATTTCTTTGATGACATATTTATCAGCTAGTATTTTTAACTGGCGAAACTGATCATCCGTTAGTCCGGTCCCGACTTTGGTGATGGTGAGGTATTTCTCGTTTTTGTCATCGTAAATTCCTGCCAGAAAGCCACCGATGCCAAACTTGGATCTTTCGCCTCTACCGCGATAATATCCCAGCACAACCAGATCAACCGAATCATCGAGTAACTTCTCATCGGCACTTTTTAGTTTTACCCAAGAGTATGACCTGGCTCCGGCCTGATAAGGATCACCCGGCTTTTTTACTACCAGCCCTTCAAGATTAAGACTTTTAGCCTTTTCGTAGTATTTGGAAAGCTCATCTTCCTTGTGTGTTAGCACGTGTTCCGTGATTCTTATGGTTTCGTTCGGCTCGACGACTCTGTTAAGGATTTTATAGCGTTCTTCCAAAGGCTTATCTATCAATGACTCACCGTTTAGGTATAAAATATCGAACACAAAATATTGTAGGGGAATCTCTTCTGACATGTTTTTAACGCCGTGCTTTCTTTTTCTTTGCATGATTTGTTGGAAGGGGAGGAATTCGCCTGTTTTATTATCTATGCCGATAGCTTCTCCATCTAGAATGATAGAGTCGGCTTTGATTTGTGTCATGGCGGCATTAACTATTTCCGGGTGTTGGTGCGTGGAGTCTTCCAAGTTTCTGGTAAAAGTCCTAATGAGATAGTTTTCTTTTTTCATATCTCCAAAAAGATCCTGTTGTTGCTGCGCCCGCCCAAACTTTTTATTTTTATCCATATGAAGCTGAACTCTAGTACCATCGAATTTGAATTCGGCCCAGGTTTGTATCAGACGATCAATAGCTTCCCTGGCATCTTTTACTCGTTGCGGTTTTTGGGATAGGATAGGCACTCCGGCTGCTATCTTAATCTTGTTTAAACCGTTGATTCCCTCCTGTTTGAGTAATTTTGTGATGAGCCCAATGTCGGGGTAGACAAAATATTTTGACTCGATCTTCTTTTTTAAGCTTTTATTTCCTTCCAAAAAGTTAGAAAGGGCGTCTATGACGGTCAGTTCCGTAAAGCCCAGGCGGGTGGTTCCCAGTACAATTCTCACAATAAATTTGGCGGAAAGGGCATCGACCTGTTTTAAGAGGGCAGCCAGTCGGTTGATTTTTCCTTCCTGGGAACCGGATCCTTCCATGAGAGCTATCTCTTCCAGATTTTTATGCACGGTTATAATATCCAAGTCCGCGTTCGTACCATTTTTGTGTACTTCAAGAGCCACCGTTCCCAAGTCCCCCGCTTTCTTATACTGAGATTCTATGTTTTTGGCTTGGGGGTAGGCTTTTTCCAATGTTCGAACTATCATCTTCTCGGCCATATTGAATTTTTCTGTATCAAACTGAGCTTTTAAATAACCCAATGAAAGATAAATGGCTTTGTCGGCTTCCTCCACGGATAATTTAGAGATCAGTTCAGATAGGATAGCCGTAATTTCCAAACGTTTTGAAGTGTCTTCCAGCCTTTGTAAATATTTTGATAATTGTGCAAATTTCATATTTTTAGATTTTTAGACAAGTTCGTACCTTGATGACTTTGTGCTGCCGTTTTTGACTACAATATCAGCGTCAATGAGCTTTTTGAGGTCCCGTAGGACGGAGTCTTCTGAGATGTGGGGGAAAAGTCTAGAAAACTGCTTATTTTGCAGCATACCAAAGTCCTGAAGATATTCTACTATTTTTTCCTGCCTTTTTGTAAGGTAAATCCTGCCGCTTACTTTAGCTAATTTAGTGTCTTTTACTAGTAGCTTAACTTTCTCGGTGGCGGTGGCAGTTTGTGTGTCCATACCCACGGTGTAGTATTCCAGCCAGGTGGTGAAGTCTCCTTCCTCCTCAATGATGCTTAACAAATTTTGTTCGTAACCCCTTCTTGAACTGTTGTAGTAGGCTTCAATGTTGGTGTATCTGGTGAAGTCATACCCGCGGCTGTATAAAAGCATTTTTGAGCAAAGGCTGGAGACAAAAGAATTTAAGAACTCAAACGGGTAGGTGGTTTCCAATTGGCCCTTGATAATGCCGGAAATGATAATGGGGTTGGTGTCTATGGCTTCCAAGCTGTTAAACCAATCAATCAGCTCTGATATTTCAGCTAGGATCTCTTCCGGGTCAGTTTTTCGGTCGATCTTTCTGTTTCTGTATTTTCCTACTTGTCGACCGGGAATTAAATTGTCCGCTAGCGTTCTGTGGAGCTTTTTAAGGTCATCTTCTTCCAGTTCCTGGGTTTGGGCTAAGGAGTCAACCAAATCCATGGCGTCGAGCACATTGGTGACCTTAGGATTTTCCTTGCCTGTTAACCCGTCAACTAGTGTTTTGGTTGTCTTTGGATCGATATTTTCACCGACGAATTTGTAGGAACTGACAATGAATTCCGCTTTAGCCTCCTTTTGAAGACGGGCTTCGAAGTTGGGTAGTATATTCACGTTTTCAATGATAGACCTGTTGTATTCGGTATTCGAAATACTTTTAAGAATGTTTGGTGTGATGGTGTACTCCGGTGTATACATCAGCATAATTCTCGCATATTTACCGCAAAGTGTGAAGATTTTGATGGGTCAAGCAGCAGTTGGTGTGGCGAATACCCTATTACAGCGGCAATTGTATGGTTTTGGAGATATGTAACTTGGGAAGTTCCGTGGCCGATGAGGTGGTTATTATGGTCTGTTGATTATTGATAAACGAAAGAATGGCATCTTTGTGATCGGCGTCGAGTTCGGAAAATATGTCGTCAAGCAGTAAGACCGGCTTTTGGTCAAGTATTGAGTAAATATAGTGAAATTCGGCTAGTTTCATAAGGAACATGGCTGTTCTTTGCTCCCCTCTTGAGGCAAACTGGGCCATATCACGGCCTTTTAGTAGCAGGGTAAAGTCGTCCCGATGCGGGCCTATGAGAGTTGTTCTGGCGGCAATTTCCCGGTCTTTATATGTATTTAGGCGTTTTGTATCCACAAGGTTTTGGTCGTAGTCTATAGTTAGGTGTGAGGAGTACTTTGAGTAGGGGTTTTCCCTTGAGGAAAAGAAGGTGTTGAACTGTTCAATCAGTTCCTGCCTTTTTTGTTGGATGTATTCGCCTAATTCTAAAAGCTTGCTGTTCCAATAGGGAAGCTGATCCTGCCCGGTACGGGTTTCGTTTATAAGTTCGAGTATTTTATTTCTTCTTCTGACTGTTTTAATATAGTCAGAGCTAAACTTTTTGTACTTGGGATCTATCTGAAACAGCACTAGATCAAGGTATTTACGCCTTTGAGAGGGGGATCCGGTGATAACGTCTATGTCCTCCGGTGAAAAAAGGACTGTCTTGAGGTGGTGGGTAAATTTGCTAAGCGATTTGGCCACATTGTTTATCTGGGCGGTCTTAGTGGAGGTTTTATCTGTCCTATCCGTGCGTTTGATGTGGATTTGTATATGGTCGGTATCTGTATCTTGATACGGGGCTATTTCCCCCTGTACCGTTGTAAACCCCTTGTTGTAGCTGATCAGATCGCTATCGTATCTGGCTCTGAAGGATTTGGTAGAGGCTAAAAGATGAATGGACTCGAGGATATTTGTTTTACCTACGCCGTTATCTCCTACTAAGAGGTTTATACCGGAGTCAAACTCCAGTTGGAGGTCGCTGTAGTTTCTATAATTTTTTAATTTCAAACTTTTTATAATCATTATTGTGCTTTTAGTCTATATTACAACGAATTTACCGTCATGGGAACTGCGATTCCTACGGTTTTTGACACGTTGGGCAGTAGTAAATCCCCCTTCCTTGGAAATTTTCGTGCAATATTACCCCAGTATGGCATTGAGTACAGGTATTACCCTTATTCTGATAAACCAGAAAATGATTTTGCTGGGTGCCCGGAACCCCATAAATATCTTTATATCTGTCTATGGAACTTCCGCCATGATTTACTCCGTCTTTTAGAACAATTTGGAGGTTTTTAAAGAGACCTCCCAGTTGTGGCTCTGTGAGGGTGTTTGTCATAGTTTTAGGATTGATCTTAGAGAGAAATAGAGCCTCATTGGCATATATGTTGCCTACACCACTCATTATAGATTGATCAAGCAAAACGTTTCTAATGCTTTTGTGGCGGCCTTTGGCAAGGTTTATAAACTCAGGAGCCTCCAGATTTGATTCTAAGACAGTTTTACCGAATCTTTGGGCATAGTTATCTAGTTTTTCCTGATCCCATACCTCAAGAAAACCTAATTTTCTGATAGTTGAATAATTTAGCAAATCACCTCCGGATAGTTCGAATGCTATTTTTGTATATTTATCGGAATTATTGAACAAAAGGTTGCCGGTCATTTTCAAATGTACGCAAATATAATAACCGGAAGATAACTTTAGCACTATTAGCTTGGATATGTTAAGAACGTCATTGATGGTTGCACCAACAGTATAATTATCAAAATGGGATTTTGAGGGATTTAGGGGATGGTCATTAAAAACCTTGTAGCTAAGGATTTTCTTACCTGCAACCTCGTTTCTAAGACCGTTTCTTATAACAATAACCTCTGGTAGTTCCGGCATGGAGTGATTTTACATTAAAGTTGGGGAAAAAGAAAAACACCGGATGGTTTTTTGGACTATCCGGTGTATAGGGATGGGGCATATTCAAATACTTTAGATTTACGACACCCATGTCGTATGATTTCAACAGGATCGTCGACAAAGATAACATTTTTGTTATCATCTTTGTCAGTGAAAAAAGAAACGCGCCCCTGTTCGTCAAGTAAAGCTCTACGTACTCTGAACGCCTCACCGTTGAAAATGACTGCAGCGTCAACAACGCTTTTTGGTAAAACAACGACAACTGTTTCGTTATAGCTTGTGTGTTGTTTACCATCTTTTTGCCTAATCCAGTCTATATAGTATGTTGTGCTTCTTCCATTTTCACGCTCCTCAATATTCGTAACTTTTACAAATCCGGGTGTTGTCAAATTAATAGATACTTTGTTGGCCATATCGGCCTCCTCATTTGCAGTTACGGTATGATACTATAAGTCACCACATTTGGCAAGTCAGGAATTATGATTTTGCCACTTCTCTTCAACAAATTCGTAGAAGTGTTTTTTAAAGTTATCTTTAGAAAACCGTAAGGTTGAGTTTCTAATTTCATTAGCATCAAACATACCGGCTTTAATATTTTTATCAAACTCAGTGATCCTGTCTACCAAACAATCGAGGCTGATTTCATCAAAATACATACCGGTTTTACCCTCGATAACAGTTTCCAAATGCCCGGCAGACCTGTGTGCTAGGACCGGACGGCCGTGAGATAGCACCTCAATAGGCACAATGCCAAAATCCTCATCTTTAACCGAATTTATCAAACCCAGGCATTCAGACATCAATTTATGTTTTTCCTCGTCGCTTACCCTGCCCACAAACTCTATATTGGGTCCTGCCATATTCTTTAATTTAAATTCCTCGGGACCGGCACCGATCACTCGCAATTTCAAAGCGGGCAACTTATTAAAAGCTTCGATGACAACATCAAAATTTTTGTAGGCCACTAACCTGCCTGCTATCAAGTAAAAATCACGCCCTCTCGCACCATCCGCTTTGCCATCAGCCAACTCTACTGGAGGATAGATCACTGTAGACTCCCGTTCATAAAACTTTTTAATTCGACCCTGAATTTCCTTAGAGTTAGCCACTAAAAAGTCAGGTCTTTGCGCAGCGGCATAATCCCAAATCCGCAAAAAGTGATCGATGAAAACAACTACCCAGCGGTAATACCAAGCATTTCTTTTTGTGTTCTCAACTGAATACTTATACAAAAACCTGGGAGGCGTGTGGATGTAGCTAATGTGCAGCTGACTAGGTTTTGTTAAAACACCCTTAGCATAAGAACTGCTGTCGGAGATAATAATGTCGTAAGCGCTAAGATCAAAGGCCTCAAACGTAAGTGGCATCAAGAACGTGAGATATTTTGACAAAATTGGTATGGCTCTAAAAGTCGACCCTAAACCTCTAGGCGTGATGATTTTTCTGGAGCTGATGACGCCGGTAAAGTTTTTGGGTTCGTACACACTAGTATAAATAGGCGCATCAGGAAACAGTTCAGCTAGAGCCTCTAAGGTTCTTTCCGCCCCACCGTGTTGTACTAGATAATCGTGAACCAAAGCCACTTTGGGTTTATCCATGGTTCTTATTATACTAAAATGCGGGTTTGAGTTTCTGGGGGCGCTTATTTATGTGGAACTCGGACTAGATCGACAAATAATATTCCAGACTAATAAAAATCACATAAACGGCTAGTAGGGCCACGGCCTCACGTTTATCTATCTTTTCATCAGTTTTCGAAAAAGCTAAAAATAGCAACAAGGTAGACAAGATGATGAGGATGGTTGAAAACCCAAAATGTGACGCACCAAGATTTATGGGGCAGATGAGGGCGGTTGTACCTAAGACTAAGGTTGAGTTTGCTACTACACTTCCTACCACATCGCCCATGATCTCGTCTTTGTTACCATTGTTTGAGTGCATAATTCCCAAAACAAAGGCAATTTCGGGCAGGGACGTGCCAATAGCCGTGATGGTTAAACCTACAAATCCCAAGCTAATATTTAAACCTGCGCTGATCTCTATGGCCGAACTGATAATTCCCTGGCTTGCGGTTAGTAGAAACACTAAGGAGAGTGCAAACAGCACCCCCTCTTTCCAGACGTTAGTTCGTTCTCTCTTAAAAGTCTCCATCAGATTCTCAACCACGGTACCTCTTTTTAACACTGACTTGGAATAATAAAGGTAGCCTATGACTAAGATTCCTCCGTCTATTCTGGTAATCACGCCATCTAGAGCCATAGCCAAGGCCAACGTTAAGAAGAAAGCAGTATAATAGATATCATTTGATTTAATGATGTCTTTGGTTGATACGCTGTGCCCGATCAATACCGGAAGCGCGATGATTAATGTCAGCAGAGCCAAATTCGAACCGATAACATTTCCATAAGAGAGTATAGGATTCTTTTCAATGCCCGATTCAATGGCCACGACAAGCTCAGGTAGGGATGTAGCCACGGAAATTATTAAAAAACTTATGGTGTACTCTGAGATTCTAAGTAGCTGGGCCAGTTTTGTGGAGGAGCTTATAAATATCTTTATAGATCGAGCGATGACCAAGGCGGAAACAAGTAAGATCACTATATTTATAGGCAGAGAGTGTATGTTCATAATCCTAATAGTTATGTTAGCATAAACGTATGCAAGAAAAAGGACTTACTTTTGATGAAGTGGAGGTAAAAATACGTGAGCACGGCCTAAACGCACTGCCGGAAACCCCACCTCCCACAAATTTGAGCTTAATTTTTAGTCAACTAAAAAGCCCTCTGGTATACGTATTACTGGCCGCTGGTGTTATCACCCTATTCTTGCACGAACTTACAGACGCTATTGTCATTGCTGTGGCGGTTTTCATCAATACAGTTTTAGGTTTTGTGCAGGAAAAAAAGGCCGGGCAGGCCTTACGGGCTTTAAAAGAGATGATCCATCCTGAGGCCAGGGTTATCAGAAACGGTGAGATGCAGACCATTGACGTGACGCATTTGGTTCCCGGTGATCTGGTGGTTTTAAATAAAGGTGACAAAGTTCCGGCTGATGGAAAACTCATTTATGCCAACAGATTATTTGTAAATGAGTCAATGTTGACGGGTGAGTCGGTGCCGGTCACCAAAGAAAAGGAAGGCTTGGTTTATATGGGTACGATCGTGACAGCCGGGCAGGCCAAGTTTATTGTAGAGAAAACCGGCCAAGACACGGAAATAGGAAAAATTGCCAAAAGTTTAGAAGTTATCGATGGTGAGACTCCTTTA
>CAZHRD010000020.1:0-1572 GCA_964533985.1 uncultured Candidatus Saccharibacteria bacterium
GTCCCTGAATTCATAGGTATATTTGATGGCTAATTCAGAGATCTCAGGTTCGTCGGCATAGAAACTGTGGGGTAGTCCAAATTCAATATGGTACAGCCTGAACGCTAGTCCAACCAGCAGAATAAAAGAGAATAGAAGATAGTACTTTTTCGTCATTTTCCGGTAAGAATTTTTCTTGTTTCTTGTTTATAACTCTCCACGCTGGGTTGGTCAAATGCGTTCACACCCATAAGTTTGGCCAGCAGCATCATTTCGATCATTTTTAACTGCATGAACTGACCTAGGGTGTGGGGCGATATGTCGTCGAGGATGATTTCCGTGAAGGGCAAGCCCTGTTTATGAAAAGCAATCTTGACCCCGCCCAATATAGCATCCATAATTTCAGACGTGCTTTTTTCTTCTACCTCGTGAAGGATTTCTAGGAGTGGCTCTTGAGGGACGCTAATGTCTAAGCCCTGGTTCTCAGCTGAGATAAAAGTGAACAGTTTGTCTTTGATACCGCCTAAGTAAAGTTGGCCCATGGAGTGTAGGTCCGTGGAACCAATAGAAACGGTGGGGGTAATGCCCTTGCCATCCTTACCGATAGTTTCGCCCATGAGCTGTCGATACCATTTTCCTAAAGATTCAAGTTCTGGGTGGAAAAAGAAACTGTCGTTAATAAGTTTGCCTTTGACGTAATTCATGAAAATGATAATGGCAGAGATAGCAGCCGGGTTTTTGAAAATATCTTTTCTTAGGCAGGCTTTTCGTGATTCCATAGCGCCTTTTAATAATTCAGAGATGTCAGCTCCCATGCAGGCTAAAGGAAATAATCCCACCGCGGAAAACACGGAAAACCTTCCGCCCACTTTATTAGGAATAGGTAGGGAATCCAGATCCAGTTCGCGGGCGGCTTTCCATAGGTCCGAATTAAAGGCCGTGGTTATGACCAAGCGGTCTTTAGCAAAAGGCACATTGCTGGCAATGATGTCCAAATTAACTATGGTCTCAGTGGTTTTACCCGATTTACTAATGGCATTGATGATCATTTCCCGGGGGTCATTAATTTTGGTTCTAAGAAATTCATATAATTTATAAATAAAAGTGGGGTCATTGGTGTCCGCAAAGATCATTTTGGGAAATCTATCCGGTTCGATTAAGTCAGCCGAACCATACAGCGCATCATAAATGGCTTTAGTACCAAGGTTCGAGCCCCCAATACCAATATCCAGCACATACTTTAGCTTGGGAGTGACATATTTTTCTTTGAGTTTTAGGATTCTTTCCAGGATCTTGTCGTCAAAGGGGAGGTTAATGGAGCTTTCCTCATACATATAATTATCCGCCTTGGCTACCTTGTTCAACCTTTCAAGGTAAGGTTCCAGATTAGGAGCTTCGGCAGATATCTCCTCGTTTGTTACATGTGCGGTCTCTTCGTACCTAAACAGCATAATTGATGGATTTATTCTATCATTTACGCGGTGCAAAATAACCTAATTTTGCTTGTAGTGATAGGAAATGCAGAAATTGAGATATTGCCTACTCAACAACGTAGCCGAATTCACTGGGGAGGTCTATCTTTTTGACGATTTT
>CAZHRD010000020.1:1672-8626 GCA_964533985.1 uncultured Candidatus Saccharibacteria bacterium
AACGAAGCCGGAAAGAGCCCTCCGCCAAGATCTAAAATTACTTGAGCCGGTTTTAAGTAACCGTCAATTTGTTCAAAAAGTTTATTTATGTGGGGTGCGCGTTCTCTGGTCGAAATATGGGAGTCGGCTAAGTTTCGAGGTGCAGATGCCTCGTCTGTGACGTCCGCATCACCCGTGCCACCTACGCCACCGCCGTTTGGGCCTTTTCGGTAGGTGCGCAAACTATAATAAATCTCTTTTTTAGCTTTTTTAATGAACTGTTTGAATATTTTGGTGCGTTCAACTTGTTTTAAATTGTCCGCATTACTTACGAGTGTTTCCAGTTCATGATTGTTACCAATCTTCTGAGCTAAAAGAACCTCAACCTCACCGGGTTCAATTTTATATATTTTACAGATCTTTTCAGTTTGGTCTTTAATTAAATTAGTTTTGATGTCCATGATATTATTTTAATCTACTTCCAGGATATCGTTGCACTTTTTTATCTGCTCCGAAAAATCTTCATCGTACTCATCTTCCAGGTTTTGCCAGGATTCGACACAGTTTTTGAAAGCATTAATGCTGCCTTCCAGATTTAGTTCATTATTTAAATAGTTAATTTCTTTGCTGAGCATGAGATACTCCTGTTTTAAAAGCAACACCTGGACGTAGGTGATTTTGGAATTAGTATAACCGTCCCAAAGAATAGTGGAAATTTCCAAACTTCTGGTTAATCTATCCAGTAGGTCATCAAGTTTGTCCTGATTAACATAGTCAGAGCCTTTGGCTTTTTTCCAACTATTTAGAACTGCCTCATCACTTATTTTTTGATTTTCCCAAAAAAGGACTTGGTCGTAATCGTAAGCCACCGGGGAGTTGGGGTTTAGGTAATTGTTGGTTTGGGGCTGGGGGGTTTGGTTTTGGTTAGTTTCCGGTGGGGTTTCCTGCTCCGCTACTATCCTAATTGGAATTTTAGGGGACCCGTCATCATTTTGGATAAGTTGTGAGATCACGTTTTGGGCGTAGTTTGATGAAATAGCGTAGCCAATCCCCTCTGATGGCGCCGATTTATCGATCCAATTGGTTTTTGAAGTATTTATGCCCACTACGCCGCATTTGTTGATAAGAGGTCCACCCGAATTGCCGGGATTGACGGGCGTGTCGGTTTGGATCATCTGTATGTTTTGGTTTTCCAAGACGGTATATCTTGAAAAGACGCCTTTAGTAATGGTCGATTCTCCGTAAGGGGTGTTGGGCCAACCTACCGCAAAGACGTTTTCGGCTAGTTCCAGAGCTTGGCTGTCGGACCAGCTGCAGCTAGGAAGAGTGGAATCAAGTTTAATGACTGCCAGGTCGTCGTCCACGGAAAAGCCGGCTATCCTTAGGGAGTGGAAACGTCCATCGTAATAAACATTGGCGTACCCGGTGCTGAAATGATCAATAACATGATAGTTTGTGACCAGATAATCTCCCGGACTGATGACAAAACCGGAACCGTGTTTTTCCACATCGCCTATGAGCAAGGTACAGTCCTTGGCCGATTTTAAGGCGGCTTTTTCTGTGCAAACAATTTCCGGTTCAGATTGAGGCGTGCCCTGGGGATGCCCCACGGGCCAACCCACTGACAAAAACTTATCCGGTATGTTTTTTTGCAACAAAGTTTTAAGATAATCTAACTGTCCGTGTCTGGTAACCAACACTACGGCCACAATTATTATAATGGAGATAAGAAGGGCAGTTGTTAGTTTCTTTAACAACCCAAAGACGGCTTTCATATGGTGTATTCTACCACTTAAGTTAAGTCAGCAACCTGAGGATTGACCAATTCTTGATAATCTTTTGTAAAAATGGCTATTGTTACTCTTTTGTCGCCGGCATTAAAGACAATTACTTCATTTTCCACCACTTTGTTATCGACAAAAACGGGTAAATTAAATAGGTTACCAAAAGGAGGAACCCCGCCAACCAGCACCCCATCGGTAATTTCTGAGACCTCATCCTCAGTGGCAAACCTGATGTCCTTAGCATTAAGATACTCTTTGGCTTTTTTCTGATCGAATCTTAAGTCACCCGGAACCACGATCATGCCAAAGTACTTTTTACCACCGTACTCTCTAATTCTAACAATTAGGGCCTTGGCACCTTGAGACTGGGTGTACTTATCCCCCCTGACCTCAGCCGCTTCCGCACTGGTTCTAACAGGTTTGTGTTCCATATAGTCATACCACATTTGATTTTTTTCAATGAGGGATTTGATCTTATTTACACAAGGATGAATTGGTTCCGCGGTCATACTAAGATTTTAACACCGGCACGATATTAGTGGGCAGCTTCGGAGAATACCGCTTTAGCCGTATCCCAAAAGAAAGGATTACCATTTACATATTTTTCCCAATACCACCACTCCACACCCCAGAAATAATAATCTCTAAAACCGGCTTTTTGAGCGTAAGAAATGGTGTCCATGAAGTCGTGTCTGGACATGGTCATATCTTTTTCGGCTTGGGTAAGACTATTGTTTCTACCGGGTCCCCAAGGTTCGGCTTGCAGCTCAGTCACGATAATATTCTCATCGGGTACTAGGGTTAGATCCGCTTTAATTTTATAGGTCCAGTGAGCTAAAGGATATTTAAAGTAAATGAATTTTCCAAAAAAGACGCCCCAGAAATCGTACCAGATCCTTCTGTACATAGAGATACCCAAAAAGTCACCGGCCTGGTAAGCCGGAAACCAAAAACCGCCCTCACCGCTGTCTTGCACCAGAACCGCTCTACCGTCCAAAGATTTAGCCACGTCTATTTCTTTGAGGACCGTCTCACGTTTGATGGGTGGATCGTTGCATTCGCCGAATTTAAAGAAAGGCTCATTCTCAACCTGCCATATTTTGATGCTTTTGTAGGGTTTAAAAGTTTTAATAACTACTTTTATGTATTCCAATAACTCAATTTCTTGATAATTCGCGTTTTTTAGAGTTAGCCACCATTGCGGTTGAAAACACTCCGGAAACCTTGGTACTTTACGGCCGATAGACAAAATAACATTGAGGTTTCGTTTTTCAGCTTCGTCCAGTTGCCACTTAATGTCCGAAAAATCATAAACGTCTCTTTCTCTTTCAATATCGTCCCAATAAGCTACCAGTCTAAGGTTTTTAACTTCCAATTCATCAAGCATGGCAATATAGACCTCTTTCCAATCCAACCCAAGCTCAGTGGCGTACTTGTTGCTGAAGGTAACCCCGTAATTAATATTTTCCTGAACTTTGGGTTTGTAGATGAGATAAATAGCTATGGGGGAAAGCAAAACTAAAAGAATCAGAACTAGGATGACTTTGACCACGTGGAGTCCAAACATCTTTTTAAATAGTTTTTTAGCTAGTTTGAACTCTTTAATCTCTCTGGTAGTAATGGTTTTTCTTAAGTTAGCAATAAACTTGGGCAGTTTCATCACCTTTTTATAGTACCATTTTCACAAATCTTTGCGTATTCATAAAAGGACGGTCTGGGCTTTCTTTGTAGGTTATTTTCATGGTCGATCTCTACTAGACCAAAGCGGGCATGGAAGCCTTCGGCCCATTCATAGTTGTCTATAAGGGACCAGTGAAAATAGCCTTTGAGGTTAACGCCATCGCGCATGGCTTCGGCGCATTTCCACAGGGCTTGGTAGATGTACCAGGTTCTTTGGGAGTCGTAGCAGTCAGCTAGGCCATTTTCTGTGATGTAGATGGGCAAGTTGTATCTTTTCAGATCTAAAAGTATCTTTTTTAGCCCGAAAGTTTCCAACCACCATCCCAGATCAGAGCATTCCGTGTGGGGGTTGGACTTGATATTTAGATCGTGGACGTAGTTGGTAAAGTAGTAGTTGAGGCCAATGAGGTCCGTGTGCTTTCTGATCGGTTTTAGAAAGTAATCGTTGGAGAGGTATCTGAGAAGCCGGGCGAACATGAGCCCAAAGGGATTTTTACTGTCAGGGCGTTGTTCGTACCAGGCAATGTTTTTAACAATGCCAACTGTGTAATCTCCCACACTTTTTATAGCTTTGTAGGCTTTTTTATGAGCGCGCATCATGTTTCCCATGACCACAACCGTTTTAATAGGTGAGAATTTTTGAGGAGGCCAACGTCCGGCCAGGTAAGAAACCGAAGCGTAGATTTGAGGCTCATTGATGGTGAGATAAACGTCTATCAGGTCACCAAACTCCTCAGCGCACTTTTTGGCGTATCTTTCAAAAAGTTTAATCGAACGGCAAGCCACCCAACCGCCTTTTTTAGCAAACCAATTTGGACTAGTAAAGTGATGCAAAGTGACAAAGGTCTTTAAGCCTCTATCTTTGGCGGCCCTCATAACTTTTTTATAGTGTTCAAACTCATTTTGATCGAATTCTCCCGGTTTTGGTTCCAGTCTTGCCCACTCTACCCCAAATCTGATGGCGTTGTTGTTAAGTTTTTTGGCCAGGTCAAAATCTTCTTCGTACCGATTGTAGGAGTCACAGGCTTTAAGGCTTGGTTCTAAGGGCCATTTTGAATTTCTGGTGGATTCTACGAGCCAGCTGTCTTTGGAGCGGTCTCTATGTTCCCAGGCCCACCAATCGCTGTTTTTATTGTCACCCTCAATTTGGTGACCTGAGGTTGCTGTGCCCCATAAAAAATCTTTTGGAAATGTAAATTCGTCCATGGTTAGATTATACAAAGTTTATCGGGGAGAGGTTAGTAAGTTTCCGCGGGTTCTTCCGCAGGTGCTTCACTAGAAGTGCGCTCGACCATTTCATTGAGCGTGTCATCGAAGCATTCCGGTACCATCTCTGTGGGGAAATTATAGGGCTCTATCTCACTGCAAAGTAGTTTTTCGTTACCCTCAAAAACCAGTACCCACTCGCCATCAGCATCCTTGGCGGCCAAGAAAGTTTGGACACCACTCTCTACCGGCGCGGACGGTTCTTCATCAGCTACTGCATCAGTAGGTTCAGCAGCGGGTTCCACGTATTGCACATTGCCGGACATATGATCAGGTGTGCTTTGAACAATGTCCACCAGCATATCAGTCGCCTTCTTTTGCGGGTATTTTTCCAACAGCAACTTTTTAATTATGATTTTTTCAGGGACGAATAAACCACATCTGATTTCCGTTACAGTTTCTTCTTCATTTTCAGGATATTTTATAAGACAAGCCAGGTCTTCCTTAGTATATCCACCAAACTCGTTTTCAGTGTAGCCGCTTTGTTCGAACAAATCTACGATTGTCTCTTTAGAAACGTCCAAACTACCGTCTAAGATAATAGTTTGTCCTAGGATTTCCTCGTCTCCGACCTCGGTGGTCCATATAAAGCTGCCATCGGCAATATTCATAGTATCTAAGCCAAACTCGCGCCCAATGTATTTAAGCCAATCTTCCACTCTGGTGTCCACAAAATTTTCAATATATCTCACCGACTGATTTTCCGGTAGTTCGTCACCCGTCTGATCCGTGCTGTCTTTGACACCGCTGACCTGAGGACTAGTTTGGGAAATATAATAAACACCACCGGCTCCAATGAAGATGATGACGAGGGCAGTTAATAAAGCTGCGATTTTTGTTTTCATTTCTTACTTTTCTTTGGACAGAAACTGCAGGGCGAATATGGCGTAGAGGACGGCGCTAAAAAACAGCACCACCCACCCGTACATAATAAAACTCTCATTGCTAGATCTAATAGCACTAAAGGCCATAAGATCTATGCCCAACAGCACCAGCAGTGATAAAGGCAGTAAAATCTTTTTCACACGTTCATTATATAGATTTTTGTTCGAATATGAAAATTGGGTGTGACGTCCGGGAGCTTAAGCCAGGAAATAATAACCGGCAAAGCTGGCTAAGATAACAAATAATGATGCCGCCAGTAATTTTAAACAAAATTCTTTTTTGGCTTGTGTAGCGGAATAAACCACCTTCACTAAAAGATTGGAGGCATTTACACAAAGCAAAGTAAAAAGAGCCGCCTTAGCAGCGATGACGCCGTTAGCAAGTTCGGCCAAGTTGATGACCACGGCATCAATACCGGTGAAAGAAGCTAAGATGGAAGAGGCCAAAAAGCCTGACTCCCCATATACTATGAGCGCAACTTTGGTAATGATTCTCACGGTTATTAGTAAGGCGGCAAAGACAACCGCGCGCTTGATGGAGAAGAACTTTTTCTCATCAGTTGTAGATTTCGTTGCTGATGTGTCTGTAGCCTCGGCTGCAGCCGCGAATGCATCATTTTGAATACTTGTAACCACACTCATCTTTTTTCTGTCCTTAATAAAAAAGAACAAGCTGGCCAGAATAGAAGATCCAATGATAATAAGCAACACCGGTGTGATAGAAACCAGCCATTTGCTGTTTAAAGGCGCCACCAAAATGAAAATTTTAATAAAACTGGTGAGATTTGCTATCATGGCGGCGGTCACGAACTCATTTGTATGCGGGTCGATTTTACTTTTTGCGGCTAGTGATTGTACGGTTGAGGTCGAAGACACAAAGCCTCCAATAGCGCTGGTCATGATGGTGCCGCGACCGGTGCCTGATATTCGTGCCAAAATGTGCCCAAACACATCAATGCCCGTAATTAGCGCTACTATAAACCACAATTTGAACGGGTTTATAATTTCCAACTGTTGGAAAAATTGCATATTAGCCTGATACGCTTCCAGCAAGTTTTTCACCGACGTTATATCCGTCAGATGATAGGCGTGGTTAGGCAAAAACGGTAGGATCACCAGCGCAATGATGGCAAAACCAATAAAGGCGTCCACCTCTGATCTTTTTAGACCCAACACAAAGCTACGGCTCTTTACTTTTAAGGATAGGATAAGTTCGATGACAATACTGATGGCAATGACTAATTGCAGCGGAATGATATTGGAAACCACAAAATAACCGATCAGAAATGAAAAGATGGCTCCTAGCTCAGTGGTGAGCCCCATGGATTTTATCATCCACCCGCCCACGCCGTAGTAAATAA
>CAZHRD010000021.1:0-8603 GCA_964533985.1 uncultured Candidatus Saccharibacteria bacterium
ACTTCCTGGCCGAAGCCCGACACAGATGTAGCTGGGCCGCGTGCTTTGATCCGCCCGGTAAGATAAAGTTTGTCAGATCCGGTAATTCTTGTGTGAGCTGATCAATAGTGTTCTCAAAGTATTTGATTCTGCCGTCGTAGTCAAAAGCTTTCTGGCCGCCACCTAAACCTGCGCCGATCAAAAAGAGATCAGCCTGAAGTTCCAAAATTAGTTTTCTGATCTTTTTATTCCGTAGGGTATGCAACATGCCCAAACAGGCATTTAATTCATCCAAGCAACCGATAACTTCAACTATCGCATCATTTTTGGGAACTTTCCGTCCGCTTAAAAGGGTTGTTTCTCCATCGTCACCATTTTTTGTGTATATTTTCATCACGCCTATATCTTAGCATTTACTAAATCCACATGAATAACACTTGGCGCAACCTTCCTCCAGTACTAAAGTTGCATTTCCGCATTCGGGGCACATATCGGTATGGGCTTTATAAGAAATCTCGTTTTTGTCAGAGTAGGCAATGTTCGAACCATTGGCTCTAACCGTAATGTCATAATCTTCGGCGAGAATTTTGGCAATGGCATCCGGCAATGAGCTCACTCTATCTTTGCCAAAACCCACCGACGTGGCGCCTCCTATACCTATCAACTGCACCACAATTTCTTTTATGGTCTGCTCCCGGTTGTACGAATATCTTAACCAGCCGGAAACCAATCGACCCAAACCTTCAGAAAGAGCGGCCACATCTGAACCGGCTTTGCCTACATTTATAAAGACTTCCAACGGTTCCCCGGTTTCGCTTTTGTTTAGAGTTATGTAGGCTTTGCCTTGCGGGGTGTTTATTTTGTAAGTGGTGCCCGATAATTTGTACCCACGTGAGCTTTCTATTTCCGCCGCTTTTTCTGTCTCTTTCGTTTTTAAAGTTGCCTCTGCGGGCGTTGCTTTAGATACAGATTCGGGTTCGATCTTTGGTGTGGCTTGAGACTCTTCATCTCCACTTGCTTTCTGTTCTCTGGTCTCTTTGGTTTCTAAAACCACCTCTTGCCTGCTACCAGTGATATAGACGGTCAATCCCTTGCAACCTAACTCCCAACCCATCTTATACACCTTAGATACATCCTCTATAGTAGCGTCATAAGGCAAATTGCAGGTTTTGGAGATGGAATTATCAATAAAAGCCTGAATCGAGGCCTGCATTCTGATGTGCTCTCCAGCTTTAATATCGGCTGAAACAACAAACACATTTTTTATTTCGTCAGGAAGATTGTCGATATTTTGGCATGTGCCTTCCTTAATAACCTGATCCACAATCTGCTTTCTTTCTTCTCCTAAGATACCGGCATCATCTAGAGCTTCTATGAACCTGGGGCTGGTATAGGTCAAGGTAAGACCTTTCTCATCTCCGGCGGCTTGATAAACATTTCTATAGTAAGCCAACGCAAACACAGGTTCGCAGCCGTAACCTTCGACTCCAGCTACAGTGGATATGGTTCCGGTGGGAGCAACCGTGGTCTGAGCCGCATTTCTTATACCGTGGAGTTTAATACCGGTTGTAATTTTACCCCACTCAATTTCCGGACGATTAAAATTATGTTCGTAAACAAAAAGAGGTTCCGGCGGACGCCACTTAAGATTTTCGGGGTCATAAATGCTGCCGCTGATCTTTCTAAAAGATCCACGCTCTTCTGCAAGCTTAATGGAGGTAAGCATACTGTGGTATCTAATAAACTCAGTGACTTGGGCGGCAAATTCCTGTCCTTTGGGACTTCCGTACCTTATACCCAAGGAGTACATCACATCCGCCAGACCCATAAAACCCAAGCCAATCCTTCGGGAATTTAGAGCTGATTCTTTAAGTTTGGGAACCGCCGGTACAAACTTATTAGCCGTCACAACATTATCTAAAAATTTTGTAGCCAACTCCGTGGTTTCCTCCAGTAACTCCCAGTCCAACTCACCCTCATCATCTAAGTGTTCGGCTAAATTAATCGACCCTAAACAGCAATTTTCATAAGGTCCGAGCCACTGCTCACCGCAAGGATTAGTGGCTTTCAGCTCATACATGTGGGGCACAGGATTATATTTGTTGGCGGTATCGATAAATAAGACACCGGGTTCACCGTTTTTGTAGGCCTGCTCCACTATGAGCTCGTAAATTTCCCTAGCACGGGGACTTTCCACAACTTCTTTTGTGTGCGGATTAATCAAAGCGTAGGTCTCGTCTTTTTCCACGGCTTCCATGAACGAATCTGTTATTGCTACTGAAATGTTGAAATTTGAAATTTCACCTTCCTCAGTTTTACATTTTATAAACTCTCTAATGTCAGGATGGTTAACATCCAATACGGCCATATTAGCTCCGCGTCTTACCCCACCCTGAGCAATTTCTCCAAACGCTTTGTCATAAACAGCCATAAACCCAACCGGACCGGAAGCCTTGCCGTTACTTCGTCCTATATTTGAACCCCTCGGCCTCAGATCAGAAAACGAAAAACCATTCCCTCCGCCTGATTGTTGTATCAAGGCCGCATCTTTTAGGGTCGCGAAAATGCCATCCGTTTTCTTACCCATGTCATCAGAGACAGGCAAAACAAAACATCCTGCCAGTTGGCCTAGGCCGGTTCCGGCTCCTGTAAATGTCGGTGAGTTGGGAAAAAATCTTTTAGTGGTGAGAAGGTTATAAAAGTCTATTTTTGTTTTTGTAATGTCGGTGTACTTTGCATCAGGTTTTGCAACCGTGCTGGCTACTCTTTCGAACATCTCCTCAATAGTTTCATCGGGATTTTGCTGCTTATCTTTTCTTAGGTAACGCTTTTCTAGTATAACTTTAGAGTTCTCGCTCAAAATTATATTTTTGTTTTTACCACTCATCTCTTTTATTTTCTGCTGTCTTATTTTAAGAGACGTATCTTTAGTTGTCGGTTCTATATTATCAGCCATAAATTTAGACCAGAAAAAAACTAAACCTATAAGCTATAGGCTTACTTTTCTTGGACTTTAACCACAGAAAAAATATGAGGGCAGTGTATATTTACATAAACATAATTTTTTACAAATTACAATGAAATATCGATTGTTATATTAGGTGTTGTTACTATTGCGTGTTTTGGTTGCCACAAATAGATTTACCGCACTAATATATTAACTTGCACATAAATACCACTATTAAGTTGCCGTTACGGGAATTATTACTTACCTCTTAAAAAGGCTGGAATATCGTATTTGTTCTCGGGGTCTTCATCCATTTTTGGCTTTCCCCAAGAACCTCTCTTGTCGTCTTTGTCTTCTTCACTCTCGTCATCAAGATCCTTATCTTCGTAATCAAGAGTACCGGGCGCAGCGGGACCTTCCACTATAGGTTTGGACATCTCAAGTGAATCTTTTCTATATGAAGTTTCGGAACTTATACCCAGTCTTGATCTAATATCCTCGGCATCAAAGCCGGTGGCAATGACAGTGATCTTAATCTGCTCGCTCATACTCTCATCAATGGTGGTGCCGAATATAATGTTGGCATCAGGACTGGCGGCCTCAATGATTAGCTTAGCGGCTATATCAACTTCGGCCATACCCATATCGCTACCACCGATAATATTAAACAAGATACCTGTAGCGCCATCAATTGATATGTCTAAAAGCGGGGATGTGATAGCTGCCCGTGCGGCCACAGCGGCTCTGTCATCACCTGTACCAATTCCTATACCCATCAATGCGGTACCAGCATTTCTCATGACCGTCTTTACATCGGCAAAGTCAACATTAATAAGGCCGGGCATAACAATTAGATCCGAGATTCCTTGTACTCCTTGATTGAGTACGCTGTCGCTTAGTTTGAAGGCTTCTAAAACCGGCATGCTTTTATCAGTTATCTCCAATAGCCTTTGATTGGGGATGGTGATAAGCGCGTCAACTTCGCCCCCTAACTCGGCTATACCCTTCTCGGCATTGACCATCCTTCTTGTACCTTCAAACGCGAATGGTTTTGTCACCACGCCAATGGTAAGTGCACCCAACTCTCTAGCAATCTTGGCAATAACAGGTGCGGCTCCTGTACCGGTGCCGCCTCCCATACCAGCGGTAATGAAAACCATATCCGAACCTTCTAAGTTAGATTTAATTAAATCAGAGTCCTCTTCCGCTGCCTTGCGACCAATTTCCGGATCTGAGCCTGCTCCCAAACCTCCGGTTAGGCTTTGACCTATGGGTAGTTTTATAAAAGCTTTATTGATAGACAACGCCTGGGCATCTGTATTTACGGCAATAAATTCAACTCCGTTTATTTGTTGGGATTCGATCATGGTATTTATGACATTACATCCGGCACCACCTACACCAACGACACGTATATTTGCAAATCTTTCAATTTCCGGTTTTATTTCCATACAATATTATTAATTTTAAATCTTAGGGCAGGAAGTTTTTTAACTTACTAAAGATTGTACTAATCTTACTAGATATATTACCGCGATTCTTCTCTAAAGACAATATAGAACCGCTGCGATACATTTGGGCACCATAAAGCACAGCCCCCACAGTGGCGGAGCTCTGCGGACCTTGAATTTCATCAATCAGACCGGTTACTCCGGATGGTTTACCTATTCTGACAGGAGTCTTTAACACGGAATGAACTATTCTCTCAACCCCAGCCGTGAGGGCACCACCTCCGGTCACAACTACACCGGCAGGAAGTTTCCCGTTTAAATGGGCTTTGGACACTTCTAAGGCTATGAGGCTAAATATTTCTTCCAAGCGCGCGTCGATGATCCTATACAAGACTTTTTTTGGTATCTTCTCAGTTTCCAGATCTAAATTGAAATCGGATATATCAAAATCCTCCTCACGGTAATCCGTCTTATTCTTTGCCATGAGCGTATATTCATTGCTAAGTTTAATTTTGATGTTCTCAGCGTCTTCCATGCGAACACGTAACCCCACGGCCAAATCATTGGTAATGTAATTCGCGCCAATAGGGATAACTACCGAATAAATAGGGCTACCTTCAAGATAGGCAATAATGGAAGTTGTACCACCCCCGATATCAACCAATAACGTACCGAGTTCTTTTTCCGTATCCGTTAACACCGCCTCGGCTGATGCAATCCCCGTATAAATCATTTCCTCCACGCTCACCCCCACCTGTTCAATACACTTGGTTAAGTTAATTATGGCTGTGGAAGAACCGTGTAGGATATTTGTCTCGACTTCCAGTCTATTGCCGGTCATACCAACCGGATCTTTAATCCCATCCTGAGAGTCAACCACAAAGTCTCTAGGAATAACATGAATGATTTCTCTTGATGAGGGAAGTGAGATGGCCTGCGCGGCTTCGGTGACCCGGGCCACGTCTTCAGCCGTAATTTCAGAACTTAAATGTGGCGAAACCGCCACCACGCCATGAGAATTCCTGGTTTCAATATGGCTGCCGTTGATGGTCACAAAGGCAGAAGAAACAGATACCCCAGCCATTCTCTCAGCTCTTTCAAGACTGCTGGCGATAGCCTCCACGGCGCCATCAATCTTGCTAATAAATCCTTTTTTGATACCTTTTGAGGGGACGTTACCTGACACACCTATAACTGAAATTCTTTTATCATCAACGACTGCCACCGTGGTGGCAATTTTTGTAGAACCTATATCAATTCCGGTGATAATTCTTTCTTTAGGCATAGTAAGATCTTACTTGAATAATACTATAACTTTATCATATCTAAAATCAATTCGCCTTATTTGCCTCCCCTCCAATTCAGAGTCCTTTATCAAGGACGATATGGCGCTTAGGGCCTCCGCTTTGTTTTTATCGTTGCCAATAAGGGCAGTGGCGCCATTTTCAAGATATAGGTTAACGTATTTTGGGGAAAAACTCATACTGCTGACCTTAACATCCTCTTTTTGGAAAAGTTCCGTAAGCTCCAGATAAAGTGGCACCAGATTTTTATCGATAAAAAGCCCAATCTTAATATCTTTCTCGTAGTGGATCTTAGGCAAGTCCTCCTTTTGAGGATCAGCATAACCTAAAACATACCCGTCATCGTCGATCAAATAGTAGTCATCCCCGTCTCCAAATATCATAGCAATGGGCACTCTTTCCACCACGGTAATGATAATGGTGTTCGGGTAATCTTTTTGAATATCATAGCTTTTTGCACCCAAAAGATTTGTTTCGAGTTTTTTAGCTAAGGCTTCAGTTTGAAATTTAAAGATGTTTTCACCCTTGGTATTATTCTCAGCCAACAGGTACACATCGTGGGAGTTCACATACTCCTGCGTACCGTTGATGACAATATTCTCTATCCTAAACAGAGACGAGAACAAGATCAAATAGGCTGCCCCGGCACAAAGCGCCATCACTACCAGAGCCTTAATCACTGACACAAGAACCCTAACATACTTTCTTATTAAGAATTTAGTTTGAGGAGTCTTTCTTCTCTTTTTTCTATATGTTTTTTTTTGCGATCTTTTCAACTTCATTGACTATTAATGTGGCCGAATTAGCTACCTGAGCAAATGATTCTTTACATACGTATCTATCTTTTCCCACCAACATTTCTTTTACCACCTCTAGCAGGTACTCCTGATCAACCAGTCTATCTTGGTCAACTATCTCAGCTAAGCCAGCTTCTTTGACCGCTTCCGCATTTTTGTATTGTTCATTATGTGAGGACCAAGGAATGGGAATTAAAATACATGGTTTCTCTAAAGCGATTATCTCCAAACACGTATGCGCACCTGATCTGGCCATAACCAGATCGGCTTGGTGATAAGCATCCCCAATATCTTCGGAATAAATAAATTTCTCGGGGTAATATAAACCCGGCACCTTTGTTTTTATCTGTTCGTACTTGGCACACAGTTTTTCATAATCCTTGAATCTGGAATGGTCACCGGTTTGGTGGATGACATTTACCATCTGTAGTAGGTCTTCCAATAAACCTAAGATGGCCGTATTAATAATGTGTGAACCTGTCTTTCCTGCCATGACCAGTATAGTCGGTAAATTATTCTTACAAACAAATTTTAGGTTACGCGGGTTTGTAACCGCCTCTCGTATGGGCAACCCGGTCTGAACCGCTTTCTGTTTGGGAATATATTGTAATGATTCTTCCCACGTATATAAAACCTTTTTTGCAAATTTACTTATAAGCTTGTTGGCGTAACCTATGACGACTGTTTGTTCGTGTGAAACAACGGGTATGCCTAACAACCACCCGGCCAGCACGACCGGCACGCCTAGGTAACCCCCAAAGGACAGTATGACTTGGGGCCTATGCTTTTTAAGTAAATGTAGGGCTTGAAAGAATCCATAAGGTATTTTTAGTAAACGGACGGGGTTAAATGTTTTATAAAACTTGCCTGCGTGTAAATCATGAAAAGGAATCCCCAACTTAGTGATCTCCTGAAACTCTAAGGTCACGTTGCGACTACCTTGTAAAGAGTGCTTGTGGCCATACCAATAAATCTTTATATTGGGAAATCTTTTATTTAATTCTTCGATAACCGGTAGGGCTGAACTGTGGTGACCTCCGGTTATAGCTATACTATCCATTACTACTGATTTTAGCAGAAAGTACTAAGCTTTTACTTGTTTTTGGATATTTCTTAACACACCTAAACCGATCAATGTGAATACCATGCTCGAACCGCCATAAGAGATCAAGGGTATAGGCATACCGGTGAGTGGAATTAGTTTTGTCATGGCAGCCACGTTTATAAAAAACTGTAAACCGATCCATGACGTTATACCAGCCGCTAACATACGGCCTATTTTATCAGGCGCTTGTTTAGCAATGCTGTATCCCAAATAAATCAAATAACCAAAAGCTAAAATAACTACTGTCGTGCCTATAAAACCAAATTCTTCACCGATAATGGCAAAGATGGAATCAGAAGCCACTTCCGGCAAGTATTGATATTTTTGTCTGGATTGCCCAAAACCAAGTCCAAAGAATCCACCGGAACCTAAAGCGATCATAACTTGTTTAATGTGATAGCCCGCCTCGTAGTCAACCTCCGGGGCCATACCCAGTAAGGTCAGTAGTCTAGCTCTTCTATAATCGGAAGTGAGCATGAGCAGAAATCCCAGCACTCCCATAATGGGAGTGGCTATGATCAAAGGTAAAGCCGAATAACCGGAAGCCCAATAAATAACACTACCTATCATAAACACCAACACGGCGGTAGACATATTAGGTTGAAGCATCAACAAGATAGCAAACAACAAAGATGTGACCAAATAAACAATGAACGGATCCAGATTTTTCTTTTCTCTGTCCTCAAATTTGCTTAGTTGGGACGATAGATATAAAACAATGGCTAATTTAGCCAGTTCGCTGGGCTGTAATCCGATAACTCCGAAAAATGGCAATTGCGGTAACGGACTTGGATTTAAGTAAAACCAACGGCTGGCTCCGTTTAAACATGGTGCGAACAACGTTCCCGTGCTCTCTACCGTTTTACAAAAGAATGTGCCCACAAAAGCTAGAATCACTAAAAGCACCACGCTGGCCACAAAAAGGATAAAAGAGATCGACTTCAACTTTTTGTAGTCAAGGTGGCTAAAAATAGCAAAACCCACTAAACCAACCGTGATCCACACTAACTGTAATAGTAC
>CAZHRD010000022.1:0-8257 GCA_964533985.1 uncultured Candidatus Saccharibacteria bacterium
CGTATCTTTCAACACCCAAATGGCTTTTTCACCATTGGTGGCCGTCATAACCTCTATAAATTCGTTTTGACCGGGCAACCATACTTCGGGATCGGTTTGAGCAGCGCTGGCTAAATATCCTGCGTCCCCGCTGCACTTTTTAGCCAGTTGGTAGGGCAGTTCCAGTTTTTGTAAAAGCCACTCATTAATAGACAGAAACTCATCGTAAATATCTTGGGATTGCTCCGGCGTTGTTACGGCATTCATTTCAATTTTATCGAACTGGTGCACTCTTTTTATACCCTTAACATCCTTCCCCCACGAACCCGCCTCGCTTCGAAAAGCCGGCGCGTAGGCAAAAACCTTCAAAGGTAGGTCTTTTTCCTCCAATACTTTATCCATGAAATAAGCAAAATTGGCCGGTTCCGTGGAACCTAATAAATATAGTTGGTCTTTGTCTTCCACATTATCGGACCGGATAGCGTAAACCTGATCCTTACCTTCGGGAAAATGGCTAGTGCCGTACAATACCTTTTCTCTTACTAACAGAGGCGGGATAAAAGGCGTATAGCCCCGTTTGATCAGTTCGTCAAATAATATCTGCTGAAGCGCGTACTGCAGTAATGCCAAGTCACCCATCAAATAAGAAAATCGGCTGCCGGATGTTTTAGCGCTTTGCTTAAGGTCGATCAGACCCAAACCCTCGCCCAGATCTAAATGATGCTTGGGAATAAAATCTTTATCTTTGGCATGAATAGGTTTCTCAGGCATAAAGCCTTCAGTTTCGTGCCTGGCTCTAAGGCCCTCAGCTTCCTTAATGTAGCCTTTCCCGGGAATCCACAGCTTGACCACAACGTTATCCTCTTCCCCGGCACCTTCGGGCATAGGCTCAACCGGAACATTGGGAAACCAATCCATAATTTCCTGCCAGGCTGTCTCAACCTTTTCCAATTCTTTTTCAATTTTTTGGGCCTCCTCTTTGAGATACTTTCCTTCCTGTCGAATTTTTTCAACATCCCCATCTTTGCCGGCTTTGGACAATTCGTTTCTTTTTTGATTAATCTTCCCGATCTTGGAAATCAGCTGACCCCTCTCCTTGTCCAACTTCAACCACGCATCAACATCAGCCTTTTTAGGGTCACCTCTGCCTGCTGCAATCACGCTTTTTACGATTTCGGGACTTTCCCGGACAAATTTTGGATCAAGCATAATTTTATTATACACACTTTAAGATAGTTGTTGTGTTGACCTTATAAACACAGTTTGTTAGAATCTAGGCCGTAGTAATAATGAAAAGTGACACTAAAACAGTAATAACAAAAGAAGGCAAAGTAACAGAAGCTCTTCAGGGCGGCATGTTCAAAGTCTTATTCGAAGATGAAACGGTTGCTTTAGCTACCATTTCTGGTAAAATGCGTAAGTTTCATATAAAGATTCTGCCAGGCGACAAGGTTAAAGTAGAATTTTCGCCTCATGATCTTACTAGAGGCAGGATATCCTTCCGACAACGATAAGCCGCGCCGGAACAAGCAAAAAGACATACTATGAAAGTTAGATCGTCTGTTAAAAAAATTTGCAAAGACTGCAAAGTTATAAGAAGGAAAGGTGTGGTTAGAGTTATCTGCTCCAGAGACCCTAAGCACAAACAAAGACAAGGATAAGTATGGCTAGAGTTGCTGGTATTAACATTCCGGATGAGAAAAGGGTCGAAATTTCATTAACTTATGTTTATGGTATTGGCCGAGTAACTGCCGTTGAAATTTTAAATAAGGCCGGCATTGATCTAAATACAAGGGTAAAAGATCTGACTGACGCCGACTTGGCCAAGATACAAGCCACTATCAATGAGATGCAAATCCCGGTTGAGGGTGAGCAAAAAAGAATTGTTCGACAAAATATAAGACGACTCATGGACATTAAGTCTTACCGAGGTTCACGACATAAAGCGGGTTTACCGGTAAGAGGGCAAAGTACAAAAAGAAATGCGAGAACCAGAAAAGGCAAGAAAAAAACTGTGGGTGGATTAAAGAGAAAGTTGGATAAGAAATAATGGTTACAAAAAAAACAAAAAGTAAAAAGAAAAAAGAAAAAATTATACCGAGCAGCGGCAAGGTCTTTATTAGTGCCGGTTTTAATAACACACTAGTGACCATTACCGATGGCGACGGAAATGCACTATTTTCAGGAAGTTCCGGTAGTTCCGGCTTTAAAGGCTCAAGGAAATCAACGCCTTATGCTGCCACCAAAGCCACCGAGGAAGTCGCTCAAAAGGCGGCTACCGCTGGCTTAAAAGAAGTGTCAGTTGTGGTTAAAGGTCCGGGAATGGGAAGAGTACCGGCCATAAAAGCTTTGAAAACCGGGGGGCTAAATGTTATTTCCATCACCGACAGCACACCCATGCCCCATAATGGCTGTCGACCAAAGAAAAAGAGGAGAGTTTAAACCATGGCAAGATATACCGGACCAAAATGCAGATTGTGTAGAAGAGAAGGCGAAAAGCTCTATTTAAAGGGCGTGAAATGCCACGGCGATAAGTGTCCTTTAACAAAAAGAACCTATGCACCGGGACAACATGGAAATTCAAGAAAAAGAACGACTGATTATGGTAGCCAGTTGCGTGAGAAACAAAAAGCCAAAAGAATTTATGGGCTTTTAGAAAAGCAATTTAGAAATTATGTTAAGGATGCTTTAAAAAGCAAGGGTGTGACCGGAGAAGCTTTGCTTAGAAACCTGGAAACAAGATTGGACAACTTGGTATATAGAAGCGGCTTTGCCGTTTCACGCGCTCAGGCCAGACAAGCTGTCAGGTCCGGCGTGTTTGAGGTTAATGGTAGAAAAGCTACCATTCCCTCAATGCAATTAAAAGAAGGCGATATTATAAAGCCCATGGATTTTGAAAAGATCCATTTAAGGGAGGGTTTTGTTCTGCCAGATTGGCTAGAAGCCAATGTAAAAGAAAAGTATGTCAAATTTAGTAGGCTTCCTAATCTGGAAGACACCTTGGAGAACATCAATGTGCAAACTATCATTGAGTTCTATTCAAGATAAAGGAGTTTTATGTTAATTACATCTAACGATCTAAAAATAAAAACTATCTCGGAGACCGATACCGTAGGAGTTTTTGAATTCGATCCCTTACCAAAGGGTTTCGGACACACCTTAGGAAACACACTAAGAAGAGTCCTTCTCACATCCATGGAAGGCGCAGCTATCACTCAAATTAAAGTTGAGGGAGCTAGTCATCAATTTTCAACCATCGAGGGCGTGAAAGAAGATTTGGTTGAAATTATATTAAATTTAAAACAGGTCAAGGTAAAAAAATTCGGCGACAACCCGGAAGTAGCCTCGCTTGAAATAACCGGACCCGCAAAAGTAACCGCTAAAGATATTCAGGCACCGGCCGATGTTGAGATTATAAACAAAAAACAACATATTGCTACGCTGGCTGACAAGAAAACCAAGCTGAACATAGAGCTGATCATAGAGTCAGGCCAAGGTTACTCCCCGTCTGAAGAAAGAAAATCTTCAAAAGTGGGTGTAATCGTCATTGACGCTTTGTTCTCACCGGTTGTGAGAGCCCAAGTTGAACTAGAAGAAACCAGAGCCGGAGGCAGAACCGACCTTGATAAGTTGATTTTGACTGTAGAAACAGACGGAAGCATGAAACCTTCCACCGCGGTTTACAAATCAGCCGGAATTTTGTCAAAATTCTTTGAAGTTTTGGCCCGATGGGAAGAAGCGCCTGAGGAAGTCGAAGAGGAAGTAGATGCTTCTCCGGATGCAAGTCACTACGACGAAATCCTAGTGGACGAACTTCCTTTGCAGACCAGAACTATCAACGCCTTGAAAAAGGCTAACATAGATACCATGGCCGACTTAGCTAAAAAAGGCGGCGAGGATCTGGCTGATATAAAAAATATCGGTGAGAAATCAATCAACGAAATTAAGAAGTTACTAGAAAAGGAAGGCCTCAGAGAAGAAGAATAAGGGTATTTAACCATGCGCCATAGGGTCAAGACCAAAACATTACATAGAGATATGGATCATAGAAGGTCCCTGCTAAAAACACTTTCTACTCAGTTAGTAGAGCACGAACAGATTGTTACCACAGTAGCAAAGGCAAAATATCTTAGACCCCATGTTGAAAAATTAATTACCAAAGCCAAAATTGGCCATGATTTTAACAATGTTAAGTACATGAAAAGCAAGTTAAGCTCTGAGGAAGCGGTCAGAAAAATACTAGTCGATCTAGGTCCTAGATTTAAAGACAGAGCCGGGGGCTACACCAGAATAGTTAAAATTGGCGAACGTGACGGTGATAAAGCTTCCATGGCTAGGATAGAATTGGTCGATAAACCTAAAAAAGAAGAGAAAAAAGAGGTCAAAAAGGTTCAGAAAAAGGAGAAAGCAGTAGAAAAAAAGACAGAGAAAGCGGAAAAGGTGGAAATTCCCAAGAAAGAGAAAATACTAGCTCCTAAAAAGACCGGCATGAAGAAAATGCAGCCTAAACAAAGAGAAAAAAGGCAGAAAAGGATAAGTAATGTATAAAACTTACGCACCAAAAGCAAAAGACGTCAAACCCGAGTGGCATTTGATAGATGCTCAAGGTAAGGTACTGGGACAAGTGGCGGTTGAGATCGCGACTTTACTAACCGGTAAGAACAAAGCGACCTATACACCCAACATGAACATGGGCGACAAAGTGGTGGTTATTAATGCAGAGCAGTTTACCGTGACGAGAAATAAAATGAAAACAAAAGTGTACCATAGAGTTACAGGTTACCCCGGGGGTGTTAAGTCCGAAACCTTGGAAAAACTTGTCAGTAGAAGGCCAACCGAAGCCATAAAACGTGCGGTCAAGGGTATGTTGCCTAAAAATAAACTTCAGAATGAGCGCATGAAAAATTTATATGTTTATAAAGGACCTGAGCATCCTCATCAAGCTCAATTAAGTTAAGATGCCTAAAGTAGACAAAACAGAAAATCTAATAACCGCCACCGGAAGACGAAAAACAGCTGTAGCCAGGGTATTTCTATATCCTGAAAAAGGCGAAATAATCATAAACGATAAAAAAATCAACGAATTCTATAACAAAGAAACGGAAAAAGTGGTGTGGGAAAAGCCTTTTCACGTTATTGGAGTATCCCAACCCGAGTCCCAATTCAGAGCCTCGATAAAAGTAAACGGTTCCGGACCTTCGGCGCAACTGGACGCTGTAGCCCACGGGTTTTCCAGAGCTTTAGCAAAAATCAGTGATGAGTACAGAGAATCTTTAAGCCGAGCTGGTATGTTAACTAGAGACAATAGAATGGTGGAAAGAAAGAAACCTTACCTTAGAAAAGCCAGAAAAGCCCCTCAGTATTCAAAAAGATAGGCTATCTTTAAGAATACTTTTCAAACTGGCCACCTCTTCCTCAATATAATTAATTTTTATACTAATATCCGACTTTAAATCCGGATTTATATTAATAATGGGTGTCTTGTATATAGAGACTATTTTCTGAAGGATTTTTATAGGCGGGTTGGTTCTCCCGGTCTCATAGGCTGAAATAGTTTTTCCTGATAAGCCAATTTTCTTGCCGAACCGATCCTGGGAAAGGTTGTGGTTATCACGGATTCTTCTAATTTTGTCTCCTAGTTCCTTGGACATACAAAGTTCTTTATACAATAGAAATTAGCATATTGTAATATACATTGCAACAACCTATATTGTTATAATGCTTGGGAATATTCTAATTCGTGACCTTGATTCAAGAAATAAACCGCGCGAAAGGCTTCTGGATAAGGGTGCCGAAGCTTTATCAGACATGGAGCTGCTGGCTATAATTTTAAGATCTGGCGGGAACGATATTTCTGTTACAAATCTGGCTACAAAACTTGTTAAAGACCATAATGGCATCAAAAATCTATTGGAAGCTGACGTTAACGAACTCGTCGAACAAAAATACGTGGGAAATGTCAAAGCTGTCACCATTAAAGCTGTGGCCGAAGTGGCCAAACGAGCCTATCTATCGGAAACACAAGCATCACAAATAGTAAAAACTCCTCAAGATGCTTTCAAAATCGTGAAAAAGGATCTTTTTGGCAAAAAACAGGAACATCTCTATCTGCTTTCCCTCGATTCCAGAAAAGGGCTTATTTCCAAAGACTTAATCTGCATCGGTTCGATCAACGAAACTCTTGTCCCAATTAGAGAAATTGTGCGGAAAGCTTTATTAAAAGACGCCGTTAATGTAATCTTGGCCCACAACCATCCCTCAAACGACGCTACTCCCAGCCAGGAAGACATTGTAGTCACCGAAAAAGTGGCCAAAGCTAGCCTAGTGTCCGGAATTTACCTGCTCGATCACATTATTACGGCTGATAACAACTTCATTAGCATAAAAAGCTTAAATATATTTGATGGTAGTAAATTAGAAAACGAAAGGGGGTGAAAACATGAAAAAGAAAATAGTTTTGACTTTATCTCTAATCCTATTTCTGGTGGCCGTAGCCGGTGTGGCTATAGCAGCCTTTGGCGACAAGGGTGAGGTTTTGGGTTCCAGCTTTACAGTCGGCTCAGCTGACATTAAACTTCTAAAAAATCTGGCCGGAGGCACGTCCTCGGATAACTTGGTCGATACACTCGATGGTCCGTCATTTTCAAACATCAACCCCGGTTGGACAGAAGATTATGCCATGAAAATTTACAACAACGCCACTACCCACATTCAGCTTACCAGCAACGCTGACTACGAAACTGCCAACGA
Source organism: uncultured Candidatus Saccharibacteria bacterium (assembly GCA_964533985.1). Lineage (GTDB taxonomy): Bacteria > Patescibacteriota > WWE3 > UBA101185 > UBA10185 > CAYSWS01. Next base: position 6,730 of record CAZHRD010000022.1, read on the forward strand.
CCCGGAAGAACTTAGACAAATAATCTTTGTGGAACCGTTTAATTGGAACGACGCTAACAATGACGGGCTTGTGGATGACGGGGAATTGGGGTCAACCTTTGGCAAAAAAACCATTGTGAAGTGGAAAACGGAAGGCTACGATCTGAGCTCAGTGGCGCCAGGGTCAGTAAAAGGCATGATTCTAAGATTTTCAACCGACGCCGTTTCCGACACCAAACAGGGTGCCAGCGCTATGTTTGACTTTGAGTTCGACTCGTTAGGTATGGAGTAAGCAGACAATAATCTGTGGCTTGTCTCGCCCGGGAGAGATAGCCCAGACGCTTTTTTTCTGATATTCTAAATCTGTGATAGAACTGCCCAAAAGTGTCCTAAAATTTATCATCTGGTGGCTCTATCTGGCACCAAAAAAGCTATTTACAGTGGCTAAAAGGCTGACGCTGCTTGTAAATTACGAATTCTCCTTTACTCTCAACCTTAGACTACTGTTCACACCTCTTTACGGAGATTATTCGCTTATAGGGCGGTTTATTGGTTTTGTAGTGAGAATTATCTTCATAATTTCCGGCTTTTTATTCATCAGCATCCTCTCACTCATAACCTTGGCTCTCCCCCTCGCCTGGTTTGCCCTACCCGTCGCCGGCGTGTACTACCTGGGCATTTGGTTCGCTCCTATAGTCTTGGGCACTTATCTTTATATTACGTTCGAAAATCTAAACAAACCTGACCTAAAAGTAGCTCAAATTAAAAAAGATAAAAGATATTTAAGCGCGTTTAGGCCTGAAGCAAAACGATACTTAAAGTTGATCAAAAAAGGCTCCGTTTTGTCTTTGCTCAAATTTCTAAAAACCGCCACTATAAAACAAGTCCTTTTGAGAACTGAGCTTTCGGATACTGACTTTATCGAACAGACAGGCAGAATAAAAAATATAAAATATGAAAACTTGGATAAACTAGCTTTTGACTTTGCGGCTAAACACAAGACACGCTATGTGGAGTCCGAACACCTGCTTCTGGCTGTTTTAAGCTGTCTACCCAATATAGATACCTATCTTTCCGGTTTTGGGCTGGATTTTGACACAATTGAAAAGGGTGTGCTTTGGATCGTAAACCGCCGCGAATACTTTTCGTGTTTGTATTTTTGGCAAGACGGCTTTGAAATGCCGCCTATGGGAGGTTTCGGACACGGTTTAGTGGGTCGTATTACCACTAATCTAGATGCGGTTTCCCAAGATTATACAAAAATGGCCAAAAAGGGCCGCATTAAAAATGTGGTGGGCAGAGACGAGGAAATTGATAAAATTGCCCAATTATTAAGCGGTTCGACTAAAAATATTATGCTTATAGGAGAGCCGGGTTGCGGAAAAACCACCTTAATCGTGGGTATCGCTCACAGCATCATGCACGGCACCAAATATGAAGCTCTTCAAAATAAAAGGATTGTGAGTTTGGAAATGGGTGGTTTGATCGCCGGCACTAAAACCAGCGGGCAAATTGCGGACAAACTTAAAAAAGCCATGGAGGATGTGGT
>CAZHRD010000023.1:0-8089 GCA_964533985.1 uncultured Candidatus Saccharibacteria bacterium
GAAATAAATCTGTACGATTACAATACCGATACTTATTACTCAGATTCTCAAATTGAAATATGCTGGACGTCAAATCCTGAGTCAGACGTGATGTACCTTTCGTACAATAGTTCCGGTGTGCAGGAAAGGGGCGGCTTAACCGGAAACGACACTCCGGGGGCACCTTATGATACTGAGGGGTTCTCTAACGCAGGCGCTGGGCACGATGGCTTTACTAACTGTGAAGCGGTGGATATTGGCAATAATATTTACGGGTTGCGCATAAGGTCTATCGGTGGCGAAAGTGATTTAGCTGTCTTTCCTACTGGGGGTGCTACTCTTCCCCTCCAAGGTTACAGAATTACCTCTATAGGTAAACTAGAACAGGATCAGGCTGTTACGGCTACCAGAGTTATTAGGGTCATAAGAACGCTACCCTATTTACCGGTGAGTTTTGATTATGCATTGTATTCTGAGGGTGGGGTTGTTAAATAAAAAAGTTACTGCATTAAAAAAGGCAGTCTCTTTTTTGGTAAACTGCCCTTTTATTTAAAACCTTTCCCCTTATTTTACTATTAAAGTATTTAAAACATTAAGCAAGTTAACACATGTAATAGTACCTAAACCACCTTCGCTGCTACCATAACCCAAACTACATACTTTACAGGGCTGCATTGTGTTTGAGTTGTTGTCCCAACAAAGGGATTCAGCTTTGCAATTTTTCTGGCTATGAGAGTAGCTCTCAATTACGAAAGACCCGTTGTCCCACAGTGAGCAGAAATCTGGGTTATAGCTGACCTCTCTTGTGTTACATGCGCAGTCCGATTGCGAATTTTCAAAAGATTTTCCGCTAGCTTCATGTTTGAAGACAAACATAATTGCCACAAACAGTGCTAGTAAAGTTATTTTTTTCATCTCTCCCTCCCTATATAAGATTGATTAGATTATTATAGGGTACTTGGAAGGTTTTGTAAAGGTTTCAAGAAAATCTACTTTTTCTAATGTTGGCTGTGCTACAATAATCTAAGATAAGGTTAATGCCTATGAACAACAAGATTCTGCCTAGAAAATTTTTATTTGTTTTTCCACTTTTGATTATTTTAATATTGCTTATTGTTCCTACAAAAAGTGTTATTGCTGGGGATTGCGCATGTAACTATAAAAGATGCTTTTTAAATGTGGCTTATTGCTCTAGTTATAGTAATGGTGACTACGCTCTTGAACAAAGAACTTACACAAATAAGGGTAGTTGTGTGGATACCTCGTCGTGTTATAACTCTTACTCAGGGGTTAACCAAGCATGTGGAACATGTCAATGGGGTTACGGTGATGATGCGGGCTCTACCTTTTCTGTTAGTTGTGTGCCAACATGCTCTGTTTCGGGGGGAGGTTCTTGTGACAAAGCTGGTCCAAACCCGTATTCTTGTGACCCGTCAGTTACAGATAATTTAATACTACGCTATTGGCAAGACAATAATCAGTATGACCCAAACAACCCAAATAGTAAAAGTGCAAACCACCAAGTCTACTCAGATAGAATTACTTTCAGAGGAGCACCAGCAGCATTTTGCTCAACCTGGTACACAGAGCAATTCACAGGTTACATTTGGATAGACGGTAGTAAAGAGTTTAAGCTTTATACAGACATGGATTCTGCTGTGAATAACAAGCCGGATAGTAGTCACTGTTGCCCCGGTAGTGCAAGCAACTGTGGAAAGTGCGAAAAAAGGTGGTCGTTGGCCTCTGGTTGTGGTAGTAAACACAATTTGAATAGATGTGTTAATACATTAGGTTGTCAATGGGTAGTGTGGAATCAATCCAGGTGTTCCGATGACTACTCCGCCAACACGGGTTTAAAGATTGGTTACACCTATGATGCAGCCAAAGGTAAAAATGTCCCGGCTGGAGAGATAACTGATACCGGTAATCCAACCGGTCTTTCGACAGTTATTAGAAGTGGTACAGGCGCTAACATAGCCACAAAAAGATTTGATGGAAATGGAAGACAATTTGAACCTGGTTGGTATCCAGTCCAAGCTTGGTATACAAGATCCAACGGTGACGATGCTGGGTGGTCTATTGCGCGTGCCGGTGGTGTAAGAATACCTAATGTAGGTTTCCCAATAGAGAGAAGCGACAATGAGTATTTTTATCTACAGTGGCGTGATCCAAGCGCTGCCGGCTCTTTTGTAACTGTTCCATCCACCGCATTTGTACCATGTCTAGGAGGGGTTGTTTGCGGGTCTAACCCGGGTGCAGCCACCCCCCCAATATCACCCTCAGATGGCGAAGCAGACGTAAGCTTGCCAACCACACTTTCCTGGACAGCACCTTCTGATTGGGGTGAAACATGCGGGGGCCCAGATAACAGATACACTGTTTATGCACAACTAAAGGGAGGTGCTGCCTGTTCAGACCCCGGCCCTTCAGATTACAGTCCTTTGGCTGAGTGTACAGATCTACCTGACACCACAACCTCATGCACGCCTTCATTTTTTGGTCTAAGAAATCAAGAATATTGTTGGTATGTTGAAACAAACAACGGTGAGTTCTCCACTCTATCTGCAACTTCCGGATCAGAAGTATGGGAGTTTAAAACTGAGGACCCGGTTACTAATCAGCAATGGGTCACAGCACTATATGGGGACTTTTATGCCGGATCAATAGATATGCAGTTTCCGGGTACTGCAAGTTATGTTGCCCCATGGAACCCGCCCTATCTAACTTATGAAAGTGGTGTCAAAGTTCCTGCCCTAGCAAGTGGTGATATTGACATAGTTACAGACAATCTTGATGTCAACTATTTCCCGGAATCCCAATCTCAGTTTTTTGTTAAACACGCAAACTTCGCCAGAGCATGGCCACCTAACTACAAAGGTGACCCACCATCTAATGCCACAGAGCTAAACTCAGATTGTGATCAGATATTTACAAGTGGTAACTTAGATCCTGGTGTAACCTACAAAGCTAACGCATCTTGTTTAAATACAGCTATCGTAGATGCAGCCGGAGGAAACTATCAACTGGATTCTGATGGTGTGGTTACTATGTATGTTACCGGAAGCAATGATCTAAGATTTGATAATGAATTCCAATCAGGAAGTGTTGATCAAAGAGTGGTATTTGTTACCGGTTCTAATGTTGATGTGAAAATCGCCCGATCTCTAAATTCCGGAAACCCCACCCTCGCTAGTATTTCACTCATAGAAGCTGCCTTTGTAATTAATAAAAGCATTGAGTTTGAAGGTGTGCCCGTGGGAACAGATCCTGAAACAGACCCTGATACTTCAGTTGTGGTTGAAGGCCCAATTATTACAAAAAATGCCCTATTTGAAAGAAACAGGGCCTTAACTAATTTCTACCCGTCGGAAATTATAAAATACAACGGGGATTATATATATAAACTAACAAAACAGGAATTGGATTCCAATGAGGGCAATTACTCAGGACTATTTGTGATTGATGTAGATTGGATTAGCGAGGAATAATATGAAAAACATGAAGCAAAACATGCACGCAAACCAAAAAGGTCAAACACTACTGTTTGTGGTAGTAGCCATGACCATTGCTTTATCAATCGGCATTAATGCTTCGGTGCGAACCTTGACTTCCCTTTCCCGAACCTCACGCACAGACACGTCCTCAAGAGCCCTGGCGGCGGCTGAGGGAGGTATAGAAAGATACTTGGCTCTCTCGTCTAAGGAATTAGAGCAAGCCACCACGGGAAATTCCTGCCCAGAAGGCGTTTACGATAACGCCACTTCATCATGCAAGATAGAATTCGAGAACGCCTCAGACATACTAGTATCACAAGCTTTCGTTTCCGTGGAAAGATACAACCCTATCTTTTACCCATTTACCTTAGAATCAGGCCAAGTCAAAGAAATAAAACTCTATGATAACACCACCGATTCTTACTATTCAGACTCTCAAATTGAAATATGCTGGACTTCAAATCCTGAGTCGGATGTGATGTACCTTTCGTATAATAGCTCCGGCGTCCAAGAAAGAGGCGGCTTAACCGGAAATGACAGCCCGGGTGCGCCCTATTCCACTAAAGGTTTCTCAAACGCTGGTGCGGGCCATGACTATACTAACTGCCAGGCCGTGGACGTGGGAAATAATATTTTCGGACTGCGCATAAGATCCGTGGGAGGAGAAAGCGATATAGCTGTCTTCCCAACCGGAGGAGCTACCCTTCCCCTTCAAGGTTATAAAATAACTTCCATAGGTAGGATCAAGCAAGAACAGGACATTACCGCCACTAGAATTATTAAAGTCATAAGAACCCTCCCCTACCTTCCGGTTAGTTTTGATTACGCTTTGTATTCTGAAGGCGGAATTGTAAAATAAATATCAATGAGTAAAGACACTTGCCCAAAAATTTTCCAAAACAGCTCTGATAAAGGCTTCACCATCGTCGAATTATTGGTCGTCATTGCCTTAGTTGGCATTTTGTCGGCTATTCTTGTGAGCACCATTAACGTGAGACGCCAACGAGATTATGCCAATGATGGTGTACGAAGGCAGAATTTAATGGACACCGCCCAGGCCGTTGAGACTTACTTTACAGCCGAAAGAAGCTACCCGGGCGAAGGCGCCGCCAACAACCCGCTTACCGGACCTGACAGCAGTATTGTGACTCAGTACATAGGTATTTGGCCCGATAATTTTATTTATAATGAGGACGGTTCAGATTTTTCTATTCATGTTATGAAAGGTTCCTCAACCGATTACTTTAAATACAGTTCAGTTTGGCAAGAAATTAGGGAATGCGGACCTGCGGGCATTGACGCCGTAGATACGTGCGCCGCCATATAATGAAATACAACTTAGCAAAAAAACAAACAGGTTTAACTTTGATCGAACTCTTGCTTGTGATAGCTATCATTGGCATTATGTCCGGAATTTTAGTGGGGGTGATAAATCCTCAAAGACAAAGGAATATTGCCTTAGATGGCGTGGCTCGAGCTAACTTAACCAAGACGTGCGCTGCCATTGAGGCTTATTACGAAGGTGAGAACGAGATCTATCCTGAAGAGAGTACAGCCGCGGACAAAAACCCATTGGATGCTACGGCTGCCACTAGCACCTTAGCCGCTTTTTATATTCAAGAATGGCCGGCCGGGTTTGTTTATATGAGAAATGTTTCCGGTAGTCAGTTTGCGGCTTATGTGCAACAGGCGGGCACCACTAACTATTTTAAATGCAACAGTACTTGGAAAAATGTCAGGGAGTGTGCGGACACCACTGATTTAAACGATATCCAAGCTTGCGACGCGCTTTAGCCGCTTGCTGCCCATCCACCGCCACTTGACACCCCAAATAATTAAATGGATACTTTAATTAGTGCCCAATGTATTGCCCAAAACAAAAAATAAAACTCCCGGCTTTACTTTGATCGAACTTTTAGTGGTCATAACTGTCATTGGCGCTTTAAGCGGGATCCTACTAGGTGTTATTAACAGCAGTGGCGTGAGAGCTAAAGCCAGAGATTCCCAAAGAAAATCAGACATAAAAAAGATCCAAACCGCTTTGGAATTGTACTTCGCGGATAATAGAACTTACCCGGTGAGTGGAGCCTTATCAGACGATTCGTGGGAGCAGGTTGCGAGTGGTGCGCAGTTAGTGGCAGCTCTAGAGCCAAACTATATTGATCCGGTACCAACCGACCCCCAAGCGGAAGCAGGCGGTAACGCCGATCCCTGTGCTACCCCTGATTTTCAAAGATATAATTATAGATCTTTAAATAGTGGTGCCTCATATTATATTGTGGCTATTGTGGAAATAACCAGCTCAGCTGATGATAGTCCCTGCCCCGAAATAGCAAATTTTTGCGGAAACGGCTTTGAGACTTTGGACGTTTGTTATTTTGCTCAGAGTCCTTAAGGCTCTAACTTGAATGCAAATCTCACCTAAGTACATAAAATCGAATCAAAAAGGTGTAACTATCGTTGAGTTAATACTTGTTATAACCCTTATAACCATCCTGGCCACCACAATCATGGTTATCTTAAAGCCCGAAGAAAAAAAGGCTAAAGCGCGTGATAACAAAAGGCTAAGTGACATCTCATTACTAGACCGGGTTATAAACGAATATCTACTAGATTACAGTGACTACCCGGATCTATTTGATGTTTTGCGCGATAGCACCACTTTACCGGGTACAAGTGTGTCCCTGGACACCGCGGCCGCCGGTTGGATTGATGAAGATCTGTCTGAGTACACCTCGCGCTTACCCATCGACCCTATAAATGATGTTACCTACCGTTATTATTATTACCACGGTGATAGCGGGTACGAACTTAACGCTGTCATGGAATACCTAACGGATGAGGCGGTTAATGATGGTGGTGACGACCCCGCCAGGTATGAAGTGGGTAACGAACTAACCTTAATCTCACCTTAATCTCGCCATAGACTCCAATAGGTGTTAAAATTTTAGTATGAAACCTGCCCTGTCTTTTAAAGGCTTCACTAAAAACGGCTTCACTTTGATCGAACTCCTCATAGTTATTTCTTTGATTATTATTATTACCGGTGCGGTGGTGCCCAGTTTTAATACTTATATAGACAATCAAAATGTTAAACAGGCTCAGGAAGCGGTTAAGGATGATCTTAGAACGGTGCAAAACAAGGCTTTGAATGGTGAATTGGCTCAGACTGAGTTACCCGGACCTGGAGATGCAAAGGTGGCCTATTGGGGTATTGAATTTGTGCAAGGTAGCCCAATCTATACTTATTTTATTTCTGTAGATGCAACCACATGCGGTGGCGGTGTCACCAGATCCGACCAAAGGATAGGTAACCCCCTTCCGGGCGGGAGTGTTATTAGGAGTCCTGACGGGTGTGTGTTTTTTAGTTACAGCAATGGAGATATTGTCAGCACACTAAATAGTGATAAAGTTATTGTAGGAGCTAACGATGGCCAAGCAACCGGTTGTAGGAGGCTCAATGTGACCGCAAACGGTTTAATTCAGTTGGAATCGGGAGGGGGTTGCGCTCCGTAAATATATGAAAAATTTTTATAAAATCTTAAAAAATGAAAAAGGTATTGGTATCGTGGAAGTTATAGCTGCTTTAGGCTTGGCTATTATTGTGTTGACTTCGTTGGTGTCGCTGTCTCTTTTTACCATTAGATCATCTCTTCATAGTAAGCTACTTTTAGAAGGTACTAAGTTAGCCAACCGGGAAATTGAGTTAGTCCGGGCGTTTAGAGATGCCTCTCCGGAGTGGGAAAACGGTTCTGACGGGTTTCTGGACGAAATGATTTCCTGCACCAACGGTTGCTATATGAACGATCTCGCGGTTATGCCGGGTGCGGATGTTATTGGCACCGGTCCGGAACAAACTATCAGGTCTTTTAGAGCCACGCGGGTTGACGGTGCACAGCTCGTGAGTGGGGACGAGGAAGTAAGAATATCAGTGGAAGTTTCTTGGTTTGTCGGCGACGACGCCAAGTATGCCAGGTTATATACTGATTTAACAAATTGGGCCAATAAGTAATGAAAAAGAAGTTTGTTTTAAATGGCGGTTTTACATTAGTCGAACTCTTGCTTGTGGTGGCCTTAACATCTTTGGCAGTAGGCGTAACCGGTGACATTTTAGTGACTTTAATCAGAGGTTACAATAAAAGCACCGTTATCAATGAAATCGAACAAAACGCCAACTTTGTATCTCAAAAGCTAAATAAAGAACTTAGAAATGCTACTCAGGTAATACAGCTTGATCCGGCTGGGGCCTCCCCTCCTCTTCAAGGCGAGACCGGTAATGAGATTACCTTTAATGACAGAAATGGTATTACTATAAACTACAAAGTTGCCAATGGTGCTATGACCAGAAATTATGACGGTGGGGGTGACTCGGCCCTCACGCTAAATAGTCCCCCCAACGGTGTGACCGTGTCTTGTACAACTGCTTGCTTTACTTTATTGGAAGACAGCCCCCAAGTGGTTGGGATCTCTATAAAGATCGAACAGGCTGGTTCACCCACCACGGTGGTATTCAAAGGCGAGATCAACATAGAAGATACAGTGGTTATAAGGGACACGTATTAGAAGTATATGATAAAAACTGCAATGCCGTGTTGAACGAAACGCCATGCGGAGAA
>CAZHRD010000024.1:0-8060 GCA_964533985.1 uncultured Candidatus Saccharibacteria bacterium
TTGAGATAAATGCCAGGAACTTGTTTACAAAAACAAACGTTTTGGAGTCTATTTTCAAATCGAAGGTTTATTATTCAGAGTTACTCAAAGAACTTGAAGCCAGCACGCCTGATAATGTTCGGGTTAATTCTCTTGGTTTGGCAAAAGATCTAACTATATCTATTTCCGGTGAAGCTGAAACTTATAACGCCGTGCAGGAATTTTCTAACCGTTTGCTGGAAAGAGAACCTTTTACTGAAGTGGAACTAAACTCAGTTGGTCTGGAAGGATCGCAGAATAAGGTGAACTTTTTCATAGTAGTTACTTACAGTGAGGAGATGCTGCATGACTAACGAAATACCAGTCGCACCAATAAAGCCCGAAGCCATGGATGCTGAAATACAAAAGCAAGCCCAGCAGGATCCTAAAGAATCACCGGGTGAAGGAGTGCCCGCTAAGATCAAGGCCACATCCGCCAAGAAAGAGAAAAAAGAAGTAAACATGGATGTGATGATGATCAAGGAGGCGATTATTAATTATATTGTACCTATCATCTGTATAGTGGCGTCCATTTTGATTGGGGTTTTGGTGCTTATGCCTTCGTATAAGTCTATTCCCAGTTTGAGTGCCGATTTGGACCAAAGGGTCATGCTGGAGATCACTCTTAAAAATAAGCTTAACAACATGAACAAGCTGTTAGATTTTAAAGATGTGGTCGAAGAAAATTCCGACTTAGTTAACAAAGTGCTCGTATCTGAAGAACTTGTACCGGGACTTTTGACACAAATAGACAAAATTGCCAGGGAGTCGGGTCTTGCTGTTAACAGACTAAATTATGGTTTGGGGTCTTCGTCTAGCGCTGCCGCAAATAGCAAAACCATTGAGTACAGCACCGTGACAGTGAACTTAGGCGCCACAGGTAGTTTTGCCCAATTAAAAAACTTTATGGAAAGTATTGAGAATGCAGCCAGATTAGTCATAGTTGATAATTTTAGGTATTCGATCAGCAATAAAGACGCGGGCACCGATTTATCCGTTAACTTTGTACTGATCTCTCCCTATTTATACGTGGAATCCAGCGCCGTTACCGATGGCCCGATAGATTTGGATATTGCTGACGAGAATTTCCAGACTTTGATCAATAAAATTAAGGGAATGAGATACTACGATCCTTATGAGATAGATACTTCCATTGCCATAATTGAAGCACCTGAAGAAGGTACGGAGGAAGGAGTCCCTGCTGAAACCCCCGCCGCCGAAACCCCCGCTCCCGAAGAGACTCCGGCAGGAACACCAACGGAAGAGATCATTCAGGAGACTATCAACAACGAGGAATCAGTCTTCGCTAACTAACTGTTTTTGATTGCTCATCTCGCCATTGTTGTATCTTTTTATGATCCCCTGAGAGCAAAATTTCCGGTACAGTCAGGTTTTTAAATGTTTCCGGTCTTGTATATTGGGGGAATTCAAGCTTATCTTCCGAGAACGATTCTATTTTGGCAGCATCTTCCTTTTCTAAAACTCCCGCCAATAATCTGGTGACGGTTTCGGTGACCACAAGAGCGCCTAATTCGCCCCCTGACAGGACGTAATCCCCGATAGACACAATTTCATCGACAAAGTTTTCTACTCTAGCATCAACGCCTTCATAGCGACCGCAAATAATAGTCATCTCTTCAAGTTCCTTGTATCTTTCAGCTGTCTTTTGGGTGTATTTTTGGCCTTTTGGCGACAATAGTATAGTTTTTTTAGTCTCTAGACCGCTTGCAAGGGCATCTAAATCGCTTAAAGCATTGTAGATGGGCTCAACCCTTAAAATCATGCCTGTGCCGCCTCCGTAGGGCTTTCCGTCTACTGTGCCATAGCTATCCAGCGCATAATTTTTAAGGTCAACCAGGTTTACTTCTATCAAGCCCAATTCAAGTGCTTTTCTAAACGGCAAGTATTCCAAATGAGGTTTAATTAATTCGGGAAAAAGTGTGATTATATTGTATTTAATCATCGGAAGGGTCTTCAGAGGTGTCTTCGGGGGTGTCCTGCGAATGATCTTGAGGACCGTTTTTGTCTATCAAATCAACTCTAACACGGACTCCATCTTTTATGGCTTTGGCCTTGATCAAAGATCTGATACTTCTTATGGTTCTGCCATTTTTACCAATAGCTAATCCCATGTCCTCATCGTCAACATCTATTTCATAAGTTGTGAGACCATCTTGGGTAATTTCATTAACCTTAAGCTCTTCTGGCCTTGATACTATTTGCTGCAATATGTATACGATAAATTCTTTCATATGTTTATTCCTGGCTTTTTTCTTCTGCCGGTGCGGTTTCCTCGGCAACTTCCACATCTTTAACCGGTTCTTCAGCCTTTTCCTCAACCTGCGGTGTCTCTTCAGCTACTGTCTCCGCAGTGCCTTTAACCGCGCCTTCAACGGCGCCTTCTCCGGCGGGTTTTTCTCTCCCGGGCTTAGCTTTTTTAGGTTCGTACTTTTTATACTCGTAAGTGCCTTCAACAAGCTTTTTAACCGCGTCTGACACAATAGCACCTTTAGATACCCAATCTTCGTATATTTTTTTATCGAGGGTAAATTCTTTGGTACTGTCAGAGGGATTATAGTGCCCGATAATATCAATAAAAGCGCCATTTCTTTTGGTTCTTGTTTGTGTAACCACTACCCTGTAAGAAGGTGCGTGTTTTTTACCGAATTTTGCTAATCTAATGCTGACTGACATAACGGAAGCAATACTATCACAGGCTTTTAAGCTTGTCTATGCCGTTTTTAGCGGCTTTTTGCTCGGCTCTCTGCTTACTTTTGCCCTCCCCCTCGCCATACTTATCCTTATCAAGAAAGACCGCTACTTTGAACGTTTTTTTATGATCTTGGCCCCAGGAATCTTCAATTTGATAACTTGGTGTAATGCCGAATTTTTCTTGTGCCAGTTCTTGAAACTTTGATTTGGCGTCTTTGTAGCTTTCGTTTTCAATAATTTCGTTAATCTTATAAAGCAGCTCTTTTTCTACAAACTTTTTGCATTGATCCAAACCATTTTCCAAGTACATGGCGCCTAAAACAGCTTCAAACGTATTGGCTAAAATATATTCTCTTTCTCTACCTCCTGTAGCCTCTTCTCCATTGGACAACAGTAAGAAATCTCCGTAACCTAGTCGTTTGGCTTCTTTAGCCAAAGATGTTGTGCAAACCAAAGCCGCCCTAAAGTTGGTTAGATCGCCCTCGGGAGAGCCTTGAAAATGTTCGAATAAAAATTCCGAAGACACAACCTGCAACACGGCATCACCAAGAAACTCCAATCTCTCATTAGACGGGTTTTTGTAATCAGCATGCTCATTCAAAAATGACCTGTGGGTAAAGGCAATCACATACAGGTTGTCATCTTTTATTTTTGTGCCTAAGATTTTTGATAGTTTTTTAAAATCCAGATCCATGTCTATTCCACTTTTTCAAATACCAATTCCACCAAGTCCATAACCGATTTCACATTTTCTTTCTCTTCCAGCTCAAGTTCTATATGATATTCTTCTTCGATAAAACTAATTATTTCCTGAAGTTCCAGTTCATCCACGTTTAGGTCTTCCTCAAAATAGGAATCTTCAGCGATTTCATCCGGATCCATGCCGGTTTTTTCAATGATAATGGCAATTATTCGGCCTATATATTCTTTCATGATTTTGTTACTTCCTTTTTAATTTCTACCACGGTGCCTAACACACCATTTACAAATTTTGATGAGGTGTCGTTGCCGAATTCCTTGGCTAACTCCACCGCTTCATCAATGGCGACCTTGTCGGGGATGCCGCCTTTGCTGTATAAGATCTCAAATACAGCTATTCTTAATATTACCAAATCGACTTTGGAAATTTTATCTAAAGGCCAATCTGGGGCGCACTGCTCTATGATCTCATCGATCTCTTTTTTGTGATCTTTCACGCCGGCAATAATAGTATGAGCTAGATCAAGGTCTAAAGTGGGTTCGCCTAATAGTTCGTTACAAAGTTTTGCTGTAGTGTCACCTTGTTGTTCGGCAAAAAGCCAACAAAAAATTGACGTTAATGCCAACTTCCTTCCTGCATGTCTTGGGTCAGTTTTAGTTTTCATACATTCAATTGCTCGCGCTAATTATGCTTCAATGTGCTCTTCGACGTGAGGTCTTTTATAACCTTTCCCGTCTTTGGTTTTATTTACCCTTATTTCATCCCTCTTATAATGAGAGCTTCTCTTTCTTCTTGTTCGACCTTTTGATACTTTTCTTTTTGGTAAAGCCATACTGCTTTTTATAACTTAAAATAAGTGTTTTTGCAACAGCTTCATTGTAGCGCGTGGACGACAAATTAAAAAGGGTTGCTGGGTGTTTTAGTGAGAAAGGATGGTAAAGATACTATGTCCGAATTTTCTTTCGTCGATGGTTTTGAGCTTGGTGTCTTTGGCAATCTTTTGTATGTCCAGATTGTCGCCGTGGAAAAAGATGATCATACCGTTTGGTTTGAGAATTTCCTCCAGATTTGTGACCAAAAATACATGAGAAACGTCGTGGTAGAAAGGGTCGACAAAAATGAGGTCATAAGATTTTTCCGTGTTACCGGCAAATTTTACGGCACTTTTTGAAAATACTTCCGCTTTGCTGTCAAAACCACACTTTGTGATATTGTCCTCGATCATTTTCGAAGATGCTTTATCGAGTTCGACAAAATCGCAATGAGCCGCTCCCCTGCTTAAGGCCTCCAGACCTAAGTTACCGCTACCTGCAAAAAGGTCTAAGCACTCCGCCCCGATTATTTTTTCGCCAATAATCGAAAACAACGAACCCTTAGCCACATCTTGTACCGCTCTGAATTCAGGATTAGTGGGTGTTTTTAGTTTTATGTTTTTAGCCGAGCCGGTAATGATTCTGATCATGGGTGTATTTTAGCAGAAAGAAAGCGAAAAAAAGAAGAAAGGGGTGCGTAGCAGAGTCATAATTAGAAAACACATAAAGTGTTATCAACTATAACCTGAGACGCACCCCTTAATCAGGAGTTTCCTATGGCGCTCTCGGAAACCCTTAGTCGGGGTGGTAGGAGTCGAACCTACAACCTTGTACTTACAGGTGATCCTGGCTGGGAAATACTCGATTCGTTGCGACGCGAAAGGGAGTTTAACCTGTTTGTACACGCTCTGACCATTGAGCTACACCCCAGGGTATAAAACCCAATCTGCGAAAGCAAAGAACTAATTTTGTTCTTCGTGCCGTACTAAAGTACAATTTTTATCGAACCAAGTCAAGTTTGGTTACAACTGCCAACCAATCCGCTAGTTACTCCCCACATGCCTACCAGCCACTCTATAAATCTTTTCTAAAAGTTTGGGAAAATTATCAATTCGAGGAAAAATCTCTTCCACATATTTTTTGGCCTTTTCCAAAGTTTCAATATCGGACAACCTAGCCACTCTAAATTTCTTGAATCCATGTTGCATGGTGCCATAAATATCTCCGTGTCCTCTCATTTCCATGTCGATTTCAGCCAATTCCAAACCATTATTTTTTTCTTCTAAATATTTCAGACGTTTGTAAGCTTGCCGGCTGCCGCTACCAATAAATACAAAGCAGTAACCTTTTTTATCGCCACGTCCTACCCTACCGCGTAGTTGATGCAAGCTCGCTAAGCCATACCTATCCCCGCTTTCAATGACCATAATGGAGGCATCGGGAATGTCTATGCCCACCTCAATCACAGGCGTGGAAACCAAGATCTGGATTTCGCCGTCCTCAAATTGTCGTACCACGTCCCTTTTTTCCCAAGACGTTAGCTTCCCATGCAAAAGCCCCATCTTCAGACCTTTGAACGTTCCAATTTTCAGTTTTTTATATTCCTCGGTGGCGGCTTTCACATGTCCAAAATCTTCATGGAACGATTCTTGGATAAATGGGCACACCACAAAAGTTTGCTCGCCGCTTTTTCTGATCCACTTAAATATTTCGTCCCTTTTACTTTCCGGTACAACTTTTGTTTCGACTCTCTTATCTTTGGTAGGAATTTCTAAAAGCTGAGAAATTGCCAGGTCACCGTAAACCGTCAAAGCTAAAGTTCTGGGAATGGGAGTGGCGGTCATGGTCAACAAGTGTGGAGCTTTTTCGTCTTTATTCACTTTGGTTAATCTGGTTCTCTGCTCTACTCCAAAGCGGTGCTGTTCGTCGATTACCACCAAGGCTACCTTTTCGTATTCTTCTTTAAAAAGTAATGCATGCGTGCCCACGCAAACATAGGGAGTTTTGTCCGGTTTTTTGGGAGTCGCCGAAGTCATCAGGCTGACGTTAACGCCCAACGGTTCCAGCAATTTTTTAAACGTATCATAGTGCTGTTTAGCTAAAATTTCAGTGGGGGCCATGTACAACATATTCAAACCATTTAAGTTGACCAAGTAGGAGGCAATGACTGCTACAATGGTCTTTCCGGTCCCCACATCGCCTTCTAAGAGCCGATTAGCCGGATTAGCGTGGTTGATATCATTGAAAATATCCTCTATGGCTTGTTTTTGTGACTCTGTCAATGAAAAAGGCAAACTTTCCACTAGATTTTGGATTTTTTTGGCATGTTTTGTTCGGTCGATTTTATAGGCGTTAAGTTTTTTGGACCAAGTATCTTTTCTTTTTTCCACTTTGATAAGTTCTATAAAAAGTTCTTCCAGTTTGAATCTATCTTTAGCTTTATCGGAGTCTTGGTACGAATCGGGAAAGTGGAACATTTCCAAAGCTTTTCTAAACTCAGGGAAATTCTCTTTTTCAATAATTTCGGCCGGCAAGAATTCTTCCAATGGCATATTCGAATCAAAAACATCCTGAATGCGTCCCCTCAACCACCTAGAAGTCAAACCCGCAATTTCCGGATAAATAGGCACCAATCGTCCCGTGTTGATGTTTTTGTCCCCCACTATCTCAAACGAAGGCGCTACCAAACTTAATTTATTACCGTATTTATTTACTTTGCCGCTGAAATTGTATTTTTGTCCGGGTTTGAAAGTTTTTTTCAAATAGTGACTATTGAACCACACCAAACCGACACTGCCCGTACCGTCGTCAACACTGGCTTGGGTAAGTCGTTTCCCGTACCTGGTAAACACGTTTTTAACCTCACTTAGAATACCCTGCACGGTCACAAGCTCACCTTCCTGCATATCTTTAATTTCCGTGATCTGAGAAAAGTCGTCGTACCTAAATGGGAAATGATATAAAAGGTCCTCCACCGTAAAAATAGCCAGTTTACTTAGCATCATTTTGTACGAATTACCAATATTGGGGACGGCGTTGACCGGATCCGAAAGTTCAAGCATATGATTATTGTAGCAAGTTTAAAAAAGGTATGGCAGGAGCGAAGTAGCTAAAAGCGAAATGGTGGCAGCCAGAATGAGTATTTTGCCTATGTTTTTAGGTTTGAAAGCTCGTTTTATTTTCTTTTTTATGATTTTCTTGGTCGATTGATTTTTCATTTTATTTTTCCGAAAATTCTTTTACCTAATTTTAGAGCATCGCCGCTTTTTGGTGCAACAGTTTCGGCCGGGTCAGTATGCTTTTTGTCGTCAATACTGAAACCGCCTTGTTTGATGAGTCTTTTTATCTTTGACGAAGACAGATCTGCGCTGCCCGATTTCTCTGCCAGTAAACTAGCCAGGTCTAACACGCGTACCCTCTCTGCCCCGTCTGTATCCGGTATGTCTATTTCCACCACATCTTCAGGTAGCTCCCCTTTTTGCACTGTGCTTTCAAAACTGGCTTGAGCTTTTTGAGCTTCTTTTTCACCCTTTATGATTTTCACAATTTCAAAGGCTAGTATTTTTTTGAAAGTCATGGGATTTTCTCCGGCGGCCATCTGCTTTTCAAAATCGGCAATATCTTCCAAAGGCACATCAGTTAGAAGTGTAAGTCCCTTCACAATTAACTCATCCGAATACGACATGGCCTTGCCGTACATGTCTTGGGGTTTGTCAGCTAGGTTAATAGAGTTGCCTTTTGTTTTACTCATAGTGGTAGCGTTGGGAGCTTCCATCAAAATATTTGTTCGAACAAATTTTTCTTTATTGAGATAAACC
>CAZHRD010000025.1:0-2710 GCA_964533985.1 uncultured Candidatus Saccharibacteria bacterium
AAATTATCGGGGTAGTGCTTTAGGGTTTCTCTGGTATCACCGGTTTCCTGACCTAAATACTTAGCCACCAAGGTTTTTTCCGAACGCCTCTTTCCAAAAGCCAACAGGAGCGAAAGCCCGATAACCGCCAACGTCATCCATGATGAAACCGAAGTTTCGGTAGCAAAACCGCCGGCAAATACTCGGATCACAAATAGCGTGGCAATGGTCAAAGAATCCAAAATGATGAGGTTTTTGATGTAAAGGGTGTAGGCAAATTGAATTATTATGTAGGCGATTAGGGCAAAGGCGTAGAAAGTTCCGATTTTGTAGATTGAAAAGATGATCGAGCCAAAAATTAACACAAAAGCTATGATCCAAGCCGTTTTTTCCTTTAGTTTTCCTGAGGCAATGGGTCGATTTTTCTTGATGGGGTGAAGCCTATCTTTTGGCGCATCTATAATGTCGTTTATAAAATAGGCGGCTGAGGAGATAGCACAAAAGGCAATGAAAGCTTGAATGGCAATTGATAATACTTCCGGCTTGAATAGCACCCCCGCAAAAAGAGGGGCTGCAAAAAGGCTAAAGTTTTTGAGCCATTGTCTTGGTCGGGCAGTTCGAATTATTTGGTAGAGTGTTCCTATCATTGGTTAAGTATATTAGAGAACCTATCTCCAATCAAAGTCGAAGATATATTTCCACCAGTTATTCAAAATATCTTTTTTAGCGAAAGTGTCGTAATTGGTACCATCTTTTCTTGGAATATGTTTCCACCACCATTCGTAATATCCAGGCGCATCGCATCCCCACTGTGTGCAGTTGATCTGGTTAAAGGTGTCGCCCACCTCAGGATAGTTATAAAACTCGTCACAGCGTGAGGCCACATTGTTTCTGCTATCAAATATCCAAGACGAGGGGCTATTAACCGGGCTAACAGCATTTCCGCATCCTCCTCTTCCTCTCAGATCTGTGTTTAGCATAGAAAACTTGTTCCATGCATGTGTCTCCTTCCTCTCCCAAGATCCAAACACAAGACTCATGGTGCTATCGACCCTGAACGCAAAATTCCATGAAGCACTATCCAACCCTCTTTCATAGTTGAAACCCATAATGGGTAAAACACTATTACAGGTTGTGCCCGATAGCGGAGGAGAGTTAACCCAATAAGCTCCGGGCCCTGCCAATCTGGCTGAGTGGAAGCCAAACCATGGACCTCCCCAAATCCACAACTCGTCTATTTCTCCGTTATTTAGTTTTGTACAGGCATCTACTTCCTCTATCATGGCTAAGTAGTCGGCGGCGTCAGGATAGTGACAACTTGAACCACCGCTGTTCACACATTTGTTGTATTTAGTTCTCGTGTATTTAAATCCGTCTTCTTTGACCGGCCAATCTCTCACTATCTTTCTTTCTGCTATCTCAAAGTTCAAGTACCCCCCGGTTGCTCTCTTAAATTCACGAATTACCTGCCTGGTCAAATCCATATAGTCATACCACCCCCTATCTTCAACTAATGGGGTACCTAACAACATTTTTGGTTCATAAATTAAAAGTAATACCTTTTTGGTAACAGGGTCCGAATACTCCTCTACTGCCTCTTCAACGTCTATAGTAAATGCCTTGGTCAATGTCCTTCCAACCGCATCACTTAACATAATTGTGAACGATTTTGAACCGCCTTCAGTGGGAATGCCTGAGATGACTGCCTGATTGCCATTTTGACTTAAAGTCAGACCCGCCTGCAAACTTCCCATTGAAATAGTCCATGTGTAAGGTGTTTGACCACCTATGCCTTCTATGGTGGCACGATAGCTCTCCCCCTCACTACCAGATGGGAGATTCTCTGTGACTATTTCTAAATCCCTTAAATTCACGGCTACAGTGAAATCTTTTTCGAACGTGCTACCAGAACTTTCGTAAACTTGGATAGTGAAATTGAAGTCACCGTATGCGGTGGGTGTTCCTTGGATCTTACCGACATTTTCTTCTGTTATTAAATAAGTCATGGGTGGTAACGTCCCCGACACTAAACTCCATAAATACGGAAGTTCTCCTCCTTCTGCGTAGAATAGTGCCTGGTAGTATTCGTTTAGGTTCCCGGGCGGGGCTGACTCTGTGGTTATGTTTATAGCGTCTTCGGGTGGGATGACATCGTCGTCACCTCCACCATCCCCATCATGCCCGCCACCACCGCCGTGGTGCCCGTTGTTACCATGCTCGGAACCGTCACTAAAATCGCACACGTCCGCCAAATTATCTTCGTCAGTTACAGTTAACGGGCAGTGATAGATGACGCTTCCTTCTTTATTATCAAAAGCGAACAGAGTCTTAGGCATGCCTTGGGCTCTTACATAGACTCTAAATCGGTCGTACTGTCCTTGAATACCCCCCTTATATCTAAAGTTACAAGAACCGAAATCCCCCTCTTCGCCTTTCCACCCGGAAGAACTGCACCTTTTTGACAATTCCAAACCCGACACGGCAAAAAGGCATTCGTTGTCGGGCGCGCCATCAATATTGCAGGCGTCATTATCCATTTGATCGGTCTCATCAACATTAAGTGCTTTAAAAAATTCATTCTCATTGGGATAGCGGCCATATGAAGAAACAAAACCTGTGGCACTCATATTAATCTTGTTAAGCATGGCCTTAACGGTGGCATCAGTGGCCATTTCCCGCTGCTTTTTAGGGTTAACCACATTTACTAAACTAGCGGCGGCCGCGCCTATAA
>CAZHRD010000025.1:2720-7786 GCA_964533985.1 uncultured Candidatus Saccharibacteria bacterium
GATTATTTGTTTTGATTTTTCTAAAGGCAGTTATAGTAGTTTAATTATACAAAATTCTTAGGTGTTTGCGCTGTCTAACCGCAAACCTTATACCCAAACCCGTAAACCGTTTTAATGAGATGGTTTTCAAATGGCCTATCCACTTTGTCTCTTAAACTCTTGATGTGAACTTCTAGGGTGTTCGAATTAGTCTCAAAACCATAATCCCACACCTGCTCCAGCAATCTTTCTTTAGAAACCACGCGGCCTTTACTTAGCATCAAACATTCCAGGATCTCGTATTCTTTTCTGGTCAGCACAATTTCCTTCCCACCACGGGAAACCTCTTTGCTAACTTGATCCAATTTCAAATCCTCAACCTCTAGCGCACTCCCCCCATTAGCTCCATTAGCCCTTTTGATCAAGTTCCTCAAATAGGCTGTTAGTTCGTGCCCACTTACCGGCTTGGTCAACACCGCATCCGCCCCGCAATTCAAAGAGTCCAACTTGTCCTCCAACTTGTCTTCATCCAGTAAAACCACAATGGGAATTTCCTCATCTTCCTCGCGCGTGAGCTTACAAACTTGGGTATTTTCCATATCGGGAAGGTCCGATTCCACCACAATGGCGGCATAATCATTAACTTGGGAAAGGTAGGTGCCCTCTTCACCGTTGTGGGCCACATCTAACAAATAGTGCTTATTGAGTTCACTGCACATATCGACGGCAGATTCGGCATCATTGTTTACAAACAATACCCTCATGTTATTACAATACTAATGTCTACAGAGGCAGGATTAAGAAAAAATTAACTTTTTGGACAGGATTTTTAGGGTTCGAATTATCTCAAATTATCTCACGTTATTCGTGGGAGTGTTCTCCCGGAGCTATTATCTCTTTTTTAAATCTCAAATTCAACAATACCAGCACAAACGCCACTATACCCACTAAAGTTAGGCCCATTTGCAAGGTTAATTTATCAGCCGTTAAGTATCCTAAACCTCCAAATAAAGCTGTGGTTACCCAATAAAATACCGCAATTTTTCTTATACTCCACCCTCTATCCAACAAAATGTGGTGCAAATGACCCCGGTCACCTTTCAAGGGACTTTTACCTTGCAACAATCGTCTCAAAACTGTAACAAACGCATCTAAAAACGGAATCAAGATGATGAGCACAGACGTCAGAATCTTACTATTTATCAATATGGACAAAAACGCCAACACCAAACCGGCTGACATGGCCCCAAATCCCCACAAAATCTTAGAAGGATGCCAGGTAAATTTCACAAATCCTAAGCACAACCCAGCCGAAATCGCGCCCATGATAGCCACCCGTTTGTCCTCAATTTCCAAGGGACTAAACCTTAAAGCCAACAAAATAATTAGCACACTGGCAATACCCACAATACCGGCGTACTGCCCGTCAATGCCGTTGGACCAGGACAAAACATTCAAGAACCAGGTAATCCAAACGGTAGTGATAATGATAGAAATGATCTGCGAATTAAACATGAGTAGACCACCAAACGGATTGGACACGGAAAATATTTTAGCGCCCAAAGTTGAGACCACCGACACAATCACCAACAACAACCCCAACCTTATATAAGGACTTTCCAATAATCTCAATTTTGTTTCGGGATGCGTATTTTGGTAGTCGTCGATAAACCCTAAAATAGAAATTAAGAACAAGGCTATATAAAAAGGAATTAAACTGGGGGGAACGCCCACAAAAATAGCCGCTAAAACTAAAAACGCGATTCCGTAAACAAAACCGCCTCCGCGGGCTGAAGGTTCGGACAACAACATTCCCGGATGAGAATGAATGCTGGGACTGGTCACAATGTCCTTATCCTTGGCGTAACTAATAAATCGGGGCAAAATGAATTGCACTAAAATAAACGCCAGGGCTGCCGGTAGAAGCAAATCCAAATATAAGGGGTTAACAAGAGGCTCAAACGGAGTGGAGGCCTTAAAAATTATGCGCACCATAGACGCCGTCAATAAAAAGTTGGCGCTGATGGTAAACATGCCAATCAAATTCATACCATACCTTATGAAATATCTTTTTATAGGAATTATAAAAACAAGCCCAATCAGTAAAATGGCTAGAGACACAGCCGGAAATAAATTTAGCCAAACTTTGTCGGCCAATTGGTAATCGCCCCACATCTTGGTATACCAAAAAGGCACTTGGGAGTTCACAAACTCCAAACGCATTTTCAAGTAAATGACCTGAAACGCGATCAAAACAGCATTGGCCAACACAATACTCACAATTTTGTCCGAAAATCTTTTTTTCAAACCATCAATGGTAGTTTTTAGTTTTATAAACAGTTTGCTGTAAGCAATTTTGTTGGTGTAGGCTTTTAAAGTTTCGATCATGTGTAGCTGTATCTTAGCGAACTTTAGGAGTGTGATACAAATCCTTCATTCTCTTTCCAAACATCATTCTAGTCTGAGCGTCCAAATACGGGAAGAAAGAAAATGTTAATAAGTTTATGATAACGGCTATGCCTTCCAAATTCATAAGTATTTTTTTGAAAACGGACCACTCTTTTGGCATGGGCGGGGTGATCTTGGCCCGATAATACGTAGGCGGAATCAAAAATATCATAGTGAAGGTTAGCACCCAACTCATAGCGTCGGGTAGGCTGTAGGCAAAGGAACTTTGTTTAACGGCCGGATTTACAAACGTCAAAATAGCAAACCCGAAAGTTAGTAAAAATACCATGTTGGTCATAATAACTCTGAGTTTTATGTGCTGATAGAGCCACATGAATTTTTTAGAAGAAGGTATCTTTTTATTTTTTAGAAAGACTTTGAACGAAAGAGGTACGTCCAAAGCGCCCCATCCCCATCGGACCAATTGTTTGTATAAACTTTTGTGAGCGTCCCAATAATCTTTTCCTTCAACTGCATCAGCCGAATATGGAATGTAGTGTTGAGCTAACTTAAAGTCACCGTCCCTGGCATAAAAGCCGCGCCAGAAAAACATGGTGTCGTCTATACCAATCTGCACGTCCCAATAGTCACAATCTATTAAAGTTTGGAGAGAGCAGGAATAGGAAGCAAAAGTTTCTACTGCCAGAGAACTTAGACCCCAAGGTACACTTCGGCTGGATAAAGTACCTAACGTGACAAAATTGGCTTCAATTCTAGGCATGGAAGGCACGCGCCAGTGATTGTTATTAAAAAGATGCATGGCAGTGGAATAAAAGTGGTTGTCTCTGCCACCCACGGTTAAATATAAATGAGATAACCGAGCTAAGTATTGTCGGTCCAAAATGTGATCGGCGTCAAAAGAAGAAAAAATATAGTCTCTTGGGTTGCGCCCGTGTTCTTTCAGGAATTTGACAGCTTTGCTGGCACCCCAAGTTCTGTTAGCCCCACCCACGCCCTTGGCTTCTCCGGGAATCCCCGACGGGTGTACAAAAATTAATATCTGATCGAATTTATCTTTGTACGGCAAAACTATGTCTTTAATTTTCTTTTTTGTTTCGTTAGCGTACTTTTCCTCTATGGTATAAACCAAGGTCATAGATTTGGTAGGAAAGGTTTGCTCCAAAAATGAGTCGAACGATTCTTTAAGCACAATGTGGGGTTCGTTGACGCAGGGAATGAGAATAAAGTGCTTCAGTTCTTCTTTTGAGGGTGGCAGGGTTTCCGGCTCCGGAAGGTTAGCGAAATCAAGCTTATTGTAACGGGCCAGCCAGTCTTCGGCCATTTCCTTTTTATATCTTGGATAACCTATCACCAACCCCAGCGTGTTCACAATAGCCATATAGGACCAATAAAGCGTGATGAGGGTGAGAAAAAACACCATGGCTCGCGGCCATAAAAGCCCTAACCATATAGGACTTAGAATCGTGGTCCATGCTAAAAGCCCCGGGAAAATCTCACCGGCTCTTTGCACTAATCTGTCATGTTTTTCTAACGTTATTGAACTCATATATTAAATAAGCGGCAGGTATTTTGATAAGTATACTTTTCTATGTCCTCCAGAGAGGTATTTCTTATCCGGGCGGCTTTCGCGGCTGTTATTTTAACATATTTCGGGTAGTTTATTTGACCCCTAAACTCTTGCGGCGCCAAATAGGGTGCGTCCGTTTCTACCATAAGCATGTCTCTGGGTATGTTTTTTATGGCTTCTAAAAGTTGGGGGCCGGCGGAAGGATAAGTAATGATACCTGTAAACGAAATATAAAAGTTAAGGTGGAGCAGTTTTTTGGCGAATTCCCAGTCGGAGACGTAGCAGTGCACCACGCCTCTGAGTCCGATGCCCTTGTAATGTGTAAGGATATCCAGAAGTTCTTGATCGCCATTACGATTGTGGATTATCAGAGGAAGGTCGTGCTGAATAGCCAAACCGATTTGGAGTTTGAAGAGTTCTTTTTGGGATTCGAGGTCGCGGGTTGGGTAATCAGCGTCGTTAGCGCCGGTACTAGCGGCAGTGGCGCTGTCCCCACCCGCTTCGCCCGGGATATCAATCCCGCATTCACCTATACCAACAATTTTGTGGGCCCCACTGGCCTCATCTTCATCGATCATCTTACTTAAAGCCGCGCCAATTTCCTCAAGACCCATATCCAAATCCTCATGCGGATAAACACCAACCGTAGCATAGACATTCTCATACGATTTCACGGTATCAAGGACGTTTTGGCTATCTTGAATAGAAGTTCCTATGCTGACCATTTTTTCCACACCGGCGGCAACAGCTTCGTGCACAATATCGTCCACGCTTTTATCGTATTTTTCATGCGGAATGTGGCAGTGAGAATCAATTAACATAAGGTAACTTTAATTCTAGCAGACTATATTCTAGGAAAAAGAGGTTGCTGGGCCTTGATCGCGGGACTTCCAAACTGCTTTTGGATCTTTTGGGCCGTTTCGGGCATAAAAGGTTCAATATATTGGGCCACTTTTCTTAAAACGCCAATCTCTTCGCCTAGGACTTTTTGCAGTTTAGTCTCATCCTTCATAGACCACGGTTCATTTTCGTTGATGTGCTTGTCCAAATCGGATAAAACCTGCCAAATGTTTTGAATGACTTTATCTGATCGGTAGTCTTCCATGGGCTT
>CAZHRD010000026.1:0-5322 GCA_964533985.1 uncultured Candidatus Saccharibacteria bacterium
TTTACTTTTCCCGGGGAAGCCTCACTATTGTCTAGGTAAGGTTTGCATATGATGTTTTTAGGGTGCGGGCTTTTGTCCTGGAAAAAAAGCAAATCCTGACTAAGAACACTCGCTATGGGCTCTCCACTTTCGTCAAATTGCAAATCACATAAAATAATGGTCGAGTATAGAAATTTTTCCCCCACACTGTGAAAAATATCCCTCAAATAACATGATACGAGCGGTTTAAACTCCACCAGGCGACTGTCTTTGACGTCTTCGGCATCGTAATAAACCTCGACAGGGATAATCTTACATTCGTCCGTTTCTATGTGAAAATAGCCAGCCACAGTTTTTCTTTTAGCCATGTCCTATCTCCCTTCTTGCATTTGTTTGTTAGAATAAGTTCATGCCTAATATATACGACCACATACAAAAAAACAAGCGTAGCACCGTTATTATCATAACTCTCTTTGTAGTAATAATTTCATTGATAGGTTTTAGTATTGGCGAGATTTATGACCCCGGCTACGGCTTGTTTTATACCGGCATTGCTCTGATATTTTCAGGCGTATCCGGTTTTGTGTCTTTTTATAATTCGGACAAGATTGTGCTAGCTATTTCCCGAGCTAAAGAAGTTCCGTTTGAAGCTAATCCTTATCTGCATAATTTAGTCGATAACATGTGTATTGCTTCGGGACTTCCAAAACCAAAGATATATATGATTGATGATACGGCTATGAACGCTTTCTCTACCGGTAGGGACCCCCAGCACAGTGTTATCTGTTTTACTTCCGGTATTGTTGACCAATTAGAAAAAAGGGAGCTAGAGGGTGTGGTGGCTCATGAACTTTCTCATATTCAAAATTATGATATAAGACTCATGTCCATTGTGTCCATTTTGGTGGGCACCGTGACTTTAATGGCCGATTGGTTTACGCGTGGTAGTTTGTACGGCGGTAGGAAAAGAAGCAGCAGTAGGGGAGGTTCGGAGATCAGTGGCATAATTTTGTTGATAGGGATAATTTTTCTTGTTCTCAGTCCTCTTATTGCCACTTTGATCAAACTTGCCGTCAGCAGAAAAAGAGAGTTTTTGGCCGATTCTTCAGCCGCCATGATGACCCGATACCCGCAGGGGTTAGCTAACGCGCTAAGAAAGCTCTCCCAGGACAAAGAAATATTGGAAGCCGCTAACGGAGCTACCGCGCACATGTATATTTCGAACCCTCTAAGAGGTAAATACTTATCACAACTTTTTAATACGCACCCTCCCATTGAAGAACGGATCAGACGCCTGGAAACTATGTAGGTTGTGCTATATTTATTTAAGATGACTAAAGAGAAAATCTCAAAAGAAGAAGTTCTGCATATTGCCGATTTGTGCAATTTAACTCTAAATGATAAAGAAGTTGAGAAATTGTCGGAAATGCTGACAGACACGGTTGATTACATTAAGATTTTGGACGAACTGGACACAAAAAACACACCGGAAACATATCAAGTCACAGGGAAAACCAATGTCTTCCAAAAAGATACGGAGAAAGCCACAACTTTAAGCCAGGCACAGGCACTTTCCGGAGCTAAAGAAGTTATTAGGGAAATGTTTGGTACCAAAGCGGTGTTTGAAAGATAGTTTAGGACGATAAATGGACAAATTAAATCAGTTAACTATAGAAGAGACCATAAACGGATTAAAAAATGGTGATTTTACGTCTGTGGAGGTTACCAAGGCTTGTCTCAAAACTATAAAAACTCTTGATAAAAAGATAAAAGCGTTTGTGACCGTGTTAGAGGAGAGTGCGCTAAAAGAAGCAAAAGAGGCTGACAGGATAATAAGTGAAGGTGGAGAAGACGCCTGGGTCGATAAACCTTTGCTGGGCGTACCGTTTGCTGCCAAAGATAATTATTCCACTGAAGGTGTTACAACCACCGCTTCGTCAAATGTTCTAAAAAACTATGTGCCTCCATTTGATGCCACGGCTATTGCCAGATTAAAAAATGCCGGTGCGATTTTACTAGGCAAGACCAACATGGATGCTTTTGCGCACGGCTCCACCACTGAAACGTCAGACTTTTTTAATACTAAAAATCCTTGGGATTTAGATAGATCTCCTGGAGGTTCTTCCGGCGGTTCAGCCGCGGCGGTGGCGGCCAACATGTGTATTTTTGCTACCGGTAGTGAGACAGCGGGCAGCATCAGAGGACCGGCATCATGGTGCGGAGTTACAGGCTTAAAACCAACTTATGGTAGGGTGAGCCGCTATGGCATTGTAGCTATGGCTTCTTCTACGGATTCTCCCGGACCCATTACCAAAACCAGTCTCGATGCCGCTTTGGTTTTACAAGTCATGGCTGGACAAGACCAGAACGATGCCACGTCTTCGGAAAGGGAAGTTGAGGATTACTACGAATGCGCCAAAAACTACTCATTAGAAGGCGTAAAAATAGGTAAGCCAAGATCCTACTTTGAGATAGACCTTGAACCGGGCGTGAAGCAAAAGGTGGAGGAGTCACTAAAGATATTTGAGAAACTAGGCGCGGAAATCATAGAAATAGACTTGATCGATCCCAAATACTCCATTGCCGTCTACACCATCCTACAAAGATCAGAAGTTTCTTCAAATTTAGCCCGTTTGGATGGCATTAGATACGGCCAGGATAGAACCAATTTTGGGTTTGAAGCTAAGAAACGTATGATGCTTGGGGCTTACACGTTAAGTGCCGGTTATTACGATGCGTACTATTCAAAAGCCCAAAAGGTTCGAACACTTCTAATAGAAGACCTCAAGAAGGCCTTTGAAAAAGTGGACCTGATCGCCGGACCGACCATGCCCTACGTAGCTATGAAACTAGGCGAATCGGAAAAATCAGCTATGTTTGGGGAATTGATGGATGTACTAAATGAACAAAGCTCCATTGCCGGCATTTGCGGAGTATCTGTGCCTTGTGGTCTGTCTGACAATCTTCCGGTTGGTATCATGCTCATGGGGAAAATGTTCGAAGAAGAAAAAGTATTGGGAGCCGCGTATCAATTTCAGAAAGCCACGGACTTTCACAAAGAAATTAATAATTTAAAGATTTAAGATGCTAAATTTATTCAAATTTATGAAACCTAGCAGTGTTAGGAAGGGTTCGGTTACAGCCCACACTATTAAAATGATCCAATCCGATATGAGAAACGTGGACACGCAATTACAAAGCAAACAACCCAGCCAAATGAGGCAGGCTCTGATTACAGCCGATAAAGCATTGGATAACGCCTTGAAGGATTCGGTGCACGGGGAAACTATGGGCGAAAGACTAAAAAACGCCGCCAATCTTTTTGACAGAGACCTTTACAACAAAATTTGGGGTGTCCACAAAATGAGGAACGCCCTAGTTCACGAAAGTGGCTACGAACCGCCCCATCATATGATCACGCAAGGCATCGACACTTTAAAGAAAGCATTAAATTCACTGGGGGTAAGATGAAAATCAACATTATTGACGTCCTAAAATCGAGCAGTAATGAAGATATTTCTACGGTGAGGGGTCCCATCCTTATGTTGCTTTTTTTCTTTTTGGTAGGTTTCATATTTTTCCCTAAGCCCTCAACTATTTATAAAGACGGCGTTTTAAAAACATGTACCTGTATTGGAATCAAAGCCACTCCCAGAACCACCAAGGGTTCTAAGTTAGGTGATATTTATTGCGTAGGTATTCCCATAAAGTGTGTTGAAGAAAGGATACTCAAACCGGAGTATATGAAAGGTTTATGAGCCAAGATATCTTTGGAAAATACAAATTGGTGCTAGGTTTGGAAATTCATATGCACTTAAAAACGGCTCGAAAAATGTTTTGTCGATGTAGTGCCGATGTTTATGGCGCCGAACCCAATACACACACCTGCCCAACTTGTTTGGGACTACCCGGTGCGTTGCCGGTGCCAAACTTTGACGCCGTCAGAAAAACTCAACTACTAGGGCTGGCTTTAAATTCGAACCTAAATGAAAATAGCCGTTTTGACAGAAAACACTATTTTTATCCCGATCTACCCAAAGGTTATCAAATAAGTCAGTACAAACAGCCATTGTGCGTGGGGGGTTTTCTTGAATTAGCCAACGGGCATAAAGCGGAAATCGAACGCGTGCATTTGGAAGAAGATACGGCTAAATCCATGCATGAGAAAGGTAAAACTTTGGTCGACTTTAATACAAGCTCCATGCCTTTGGTGGAAATTGTTACCAAACCTACATTTACAACCATTGAAGATGCAGTGGAGTTTAGTAAAAAAGTACAAATGATAGTAAGAGAGTTTGGACTTGGCGACGCCGATATGGAAAAAGGCCAGATGAGATTAGAACCTAATATTTCTTTGAGAACATCCGACATGGAAGCTAAGGATGAGCTCCCGCCGTACAAAGTGGAAATTAAAAATATTAACTCATTTAAATTTATGGAAAAAGCAGTCAGAGCAGAGGTGGAACGACAAAGAAAATTATTAGAAGCAGGTGAGACACCTATCCAAGAAAACAGAGGTTATGTAGAGGAGAAAAAAACGACCGTGAGCCAAAGAAGCAAAGAAGAAGCTCATGACTACAGATATTTTCCGGAACCTGATATTCCCCCTATGGAATTCGACGCCGCCTACATGGAAGCGCTTAAACAAGAATTTAATGAGCTACAAAAATATGTTGTAAAACCGGAAGATATGCTCACAAAATTGGAAGTCCACGGACTGGCGGATAATATTGTCAGCTCTTTGGTGTCATTAGCTCAAGGTGTTTATCCGGAAGCGGTCAAAGAGTTTGAGGATTTGATTGATAGCGGTTTAGATCCAAAAGAAGTGGCTAACATCTTAGTAAACAGGCCCGAATACAGAAACATCACACCCCAAGAATTTGCCCAAAAATTGGAAAAGGAAAAAGATAAAGTTTCAGATGAAGATATTTTGACGTTGGCTATAAAGAATGTCTTGGATAATAATCAGGATGCGGTACAATCTTACATGGCAGGAAAAGACAGCGCCCTTCAATTTTTGACAGGCATGGTTATGCGCGAAACTAAAGGAAAAGCTGACGCCAATAAGGTGAAGGAGCTTCTTATAAGTCTGATTGCACAGATTTGATCGAACAAGTCTGACTAAAATTAAATTACTGCCCAAAATAATATGGAATTGAAATTTGATATAGAAAATCCTCCGCATCAGTATGTGACCACGGAAAAAGTTGCCCAAAAGGCGCTTGAAGACTTAGCCCAACAAAAAATAATTGCGGTGGACATTGAGTGCAACAGTCTTGACCCATACAGCGGTGATATTTTCTTGATCCAGATGGGTAAGGAGGATTTTTCGTATATATTTGA
>CAZHRD010000026.1:5332-7769 GCA_964533985.1 uncultured Candidatus Saccharibacteria bacterium
AGCAGTAAACCTAAAAGAACTCCCGTTATTTAAAAAGATACTTGAGGATCCCGGCATTATAAAAATCCTGCAAAACGCCAAATTTGATTATTCGCATATAAAAGTGAAGCTTGGTGTGGTCATGACCAACCTTTATGACACCATGTTGGCTGACGGCGTGTTGAATTCAGGTTACAACAAGAGTTTAAAATTGGAGGAAATAGCTAATAGAAGAGTCGAGCCCGGAATTTTAGGCAATAAGGAAAAACTACAAAAATCTTTTAGCAATTTACCACGAAACGCCAGGATTTCTGAAGAGCAGATAAAATATGCGGCCGTTGATGTTTTGATACTCTTTCCCATTATGGAGGCGCAAATCAGGTTACTGCACAAAGAAAACATGCTGAAAATAGCCAAGCTGGAATTTGCCGTGGCGCCGGTGGTAGCTGAGATGGAACTTAAAGGTGTTTACATTGATACCGTCAAATGGAGGCAGATCATCAATGATATTATGGTGAAGCGCGATGAACTAGCGGCCCAATTTCAAGATGAAGTACGTTCTTTTTACGATACTCAGCAAATTGGTCTTTTCGGAGGCATGGCGGATGTTATAAACATAAATAGTAGCGTGCAGTTGATGGATCTATTTAACAATAAGCTGGGTCTGAGTTTGCCGTCCACTAGCGATGGTGTGTTGGCCCGAGAAAAACACCCCATTGTTAAGGTGCTGAGAACCTACAGAAGCTACGAAAAACTTATTTCAACTTATGGAGAGAAGCTTTTGTCTAAAATTAACAAAGAAACCGGCCGCATACACCCGGAATTTTTGCAAATCAGAACCGCCACGGGACGATTTGCCTGCAACAACCCAAATCTACAAAATATCCCCAGAAACTCAGAGGAAGCACCGTTTAGAGAATGTTTCAACCCTGCAAAAGGGTACAAACTGGTGGTTTCCGACTACTCTAACTTTGAAATGAGGATACTGGCTGAGTTATCGGGCGACAGCACAATGATAAACGCTCTTAATAGAGGTTTGGATATACATTCTTATACTGCCTCATTAATGTTTAATAAACCTTATTCAAGCGACTTCAAAAGTAAATTCCCCGAATTAAGACAGATAGCTAAACCGATTGGTTTTGGTTTAATGTATGGCATGGGCGCCGTGGGGTTAACCTCGCAAGTTTATATGTGGACCGGACAGGACATTTCAGTCGAAGATGGAGAGGACCTCATTAAGAAATTCTTTGCCAGCTATCCAAGTGTAGAGAAATATTTAGAGACTTCAGCTAAGAATGCCGTAAGATTAGGATGGAGCACCACGCCTGCAGGAAGAAAAAGATGGTACGAAATTCCTGACAAAAGTGATCCGGATTATAGAAGGAAAATTGGTTCGATCCAAAGAGAAGCCAAGAACCACCCTATTCAGGGCACAAACGCTGACTCTATCAAATATGCATTGGTATTTGTGAACGATTACATAAAGAAGAACAACATTGACGGTGGTGTTGTGTCTACCGTACATGATGAAATTGTGTGTGAGATTAGAGAAGACCAGGCTGATGATTTTGCTCAGGTTTTATCTAGAGAAATGGTACGCGCCGGGGAGTTATTTTTGAAAAAAGTCAAGATTAGATCAGACCCTTTTGTGGGCGATGTCTGGGAACATTAGCAAACATATTGACCAAGTGCTAATTAATGGTATACTTTTTATATGGTTTTATGTCACAGATGCGGTCAGAGACCAGCAAAAATACCTTTTAATAAGATCATCGACGGCCGTCAGGTATACATGGCTTTGTGTGAAGAGTGCTACAAGGAAGTGGTCAAGGAAACGTCAACCAAGGCGTCCAAATTAGATAAATTTGGTAGAGACCTTACAGTCATGGCCAAAGAAGATAAATTGGACCCTGTTATAGGTAGAAAAGATGAAATCGAAAGAGTCGTTCATGTTTTATCCCGCAGAACAAAGAATAATCCTGTTTTAATTGGCGATCCCGGTGTAGGCAAAACTGCCATTGTTGAAGGTTTGGCCCAAAAAATTGTTAAAGGACAGGTACCGGAACCACTTAGAGGTAAACGAGTGTTCGCTTTAGATATGGCTAGTATTATTGCCGGAACTTCGCACCGCGGTATGTTTGAAAGCAGACTAAAAGACATTATAAATGAGGTGGTTGAGGCTTCAGGCCAGATTATTTTATTTGTTGACGAATTACATACGGTTGTGGGTACGGGCTCAGCTGAAGGCGCTATGGATGCGGCTAACATATTAAAACCGGCCCTAGCCAGAGGCGAATTACAGATGGTAGGGGCCACCACCATCGACGAATATAGAAAATATATTGAAAGAGACGCCGCCTTAGAGCGAAGATTCCAACCCATCATGGTTACTGAGCCTTCGCCCGAAGATACGGTGGCCATTATTAAGGGTTTAAGGGAACGATATGAAAAACAC
>CAZHRD010000027.1:0-7739 GCA_964533985.1 uncultured Candidatus Saccharibacteria bacterium
TGGATACAATGACATAATATTTTTAGCTGCTTTTTGAGCCATGTCAAATCCCTCATCGTTTATATGATTACCTTTCTTATCTCTCTTCTTACCTCCCAAAAAAAACACGGTGTAACCTTTTTTTGAAGACAGTTCGCATAGTTTGTAAGTGAGATCGACACCTGTGATAGTCTCACCAAAAGCTTTCTTATTGGTATACCCCGTAATTGCACAAGAAAGACCTTTAAAAAATGCCCTCAATGGAAACAGCAAACCCCTCTTCATATCTGCTATCTTGTTTAGATAATAGTTGGCGTATAAAACACCAACTCCATCCGGTACAGACAGTACCGACTGGTTAACGGCTTTCATAAAGGTGGGGTTATTTTGCGCCGACATTACAAAGTAGGGACTGGTGGTAGCTACAAGATGACTCCCTTCGCCGTTATTAATGATCTCCTCAATTTTTGAAACTGCGTCATTAAGGGAGAGACCAAAATCAACATTTAAACCTAAGATTTGCTTTCTTTCAGCTGTCATACACTATCTTTTTAACATACTTTTACTAAATATGTCTAAATTCTCCAGCGCCTTCCCCAAACCTTTGACCACACAATACAGCGGATCGTCGGCTAAGTGCACGGGTACACCTGTATAAGCGCTGATGTACTTATCGATGTTTTTTAGCATGGCGGTACCGCCACTTAATACAATGCCCTTATCAATAATATCCGATGATAATTCGGGCGGTGTACTTTCCAACACACTTTTTACACCCGCCGCAATACTATTTAAAGACGAATCCAAACACGATACAACCTCAGTCGATGTCAAAGTAATGGTTTTAGGAAATCCCGATATTGAATCTCTTCCTTTTACTTCCATATTTTTTTCCTTTTGAAGTGGTTGTGCCGCCCCAATATCCATTTTTACTTTTTCGGCTGTGTTCGAACCAATCACTAAACCATAATTTCTCCGCACATAAAGCGTGATGGCCTCATCAAGATTATTACCCCCAACTCTGATACTGCCATGAACCACCATGCCATATAAGGACACGATGGCTATCTCAGTAGTACCTCCCCCAATGTTAACGATCATATTCCCGCTTGGTTCTGATATCGGAAGCCCGGCGCCAATAGCCGCAGCCAGAGGTTCAGGCATTAAATAGGCCTTACGCGCACCCGCGGAATAAGCCGCTTCTAAAACCGCCCTCGCCTCCACAGACGTCGCCCCAGCCGGAATTGAGATCATGATATCGGGTTTGATGAGCCTTGAGCGGCCAATAACCTTTCCTACAAAGTATCTAAGTAAAGCCTCGGTCACCAAATAGTCAGCAATAACCCCATTCCTAAGCGGTCTGGTGGCCACAATCCCCTCCGGTGTCTTACCCATCATATCCCTCGCTTCATCCCCCACCGCCACTATTTTTTCATCTTCTTCCGAGACGGCCACTACCGTTGGTTCTTTCAAAACTACACCTTTTCCGGAAACATAAACCAGGGAATTAGCCGTGCCTAAATCAATCGCAATCTTTTTGGATAACATGGCCCTATTATCTTAGATACAATTTAAAAGAGCAAGGATAAGTTTTTTTTGGTAGAATACGCACATGCATAACGTCAACAAAAACTGGTTTCAGACATTGCTGACCTTAATATTACTCCTGGGTGTCACCACCCTTATTTTTT
Source organism: uncultured Candidatus Saccharibacteria bacterium (assembly GCA_964533985.1). Taxonomy (GTDB): domain Bacteria; phylum Patescibacteriota; class WWE3; order UBA101185; family UBA10185; genus CAYSWS01. The sequence goes on from CAZHRD010000027.1 coordinate 1,671, forward strand.
TGTACACCTCGGGTTTCAGGCTCCAGAAAGGTGAGGAAGAAGTAGTTAACCTAGCCACCACAGGCATGATAAGCGCAAAATCCATCCCTGAAGGCGCTAGTGTCTTTTTGGACGACGAACTTATCACCGCCACCAACGATACTATCTCCGGAATCGAGCCGGGAATGCACTCTTTGAGGATCGTGAAGAAGGGTTACGAGGAATGGACCAAGGAAATTGAGGTTTTCGAAGCTTTAGTTACGGATATTACAGCAGTTCTTGTCTCTCAAAGTCCTACATTCGAACCCCTCACAAACACCGGAGCTAGCAATCCAAGCGTCTCTCCGTCACTCAACCAATTAGCCTATTTTTCCAAGGACGAAGAGGACCCTGGAGTGTGGATCATACCTATTAACCAAGGGGGTCTTAACATCTTTAGGGCAAACCCGTCTGTTGTTCTAAAAGACACTCAAGTTAACAAATACTCCGATGGTAAGTCCATTACATGGTCGCCCGATGAGAAAGAACTCTTGGTAGAAACGAACGACTCGTTTTTCTATCTGGTTGATCTTGAAAATAATACAGCCCAGTCGGTCACAACTTCGGAACTGATTACTACTGCCTGGAACGAGGAACGCAAGGCCAAAAGGGAGATTTTTGTGGCTAAACTAGATATTCCCGAAGAAATCCGAACCCTAGCCTTATCTGATGATGTATTGTGGTCTCCCGATGAGAAAAAGTTCCTATTTATAACGCAGGTCGGCGACATGCTCCAATACAAAGTCTACAACATGGAAAAACCACTACCGGTTGGAGAGAAAATCGAAACCATGGTATTTGAAAAGAATGTCAATGAACCTCAACCGGAAGTGACCTGGTATTCTGATAGCTTTCACTTAATTCTTACCGAAGGAAACATTCTGGAAACCAAAATGGGCACTATCAGTCTAATAAGAATAGACGGTACCAATAAAGTGGAGATCTACGGGCAGTCTCTCCACTCTCCAAAAGTGTTTAGCGTGCCAAGTGGTGACAAACTAATAATACTTACGTCATTTAAGTCTGATGAGAAAACCGATCTTTACACTGTGGGCATAAGATAATAACCGCTGTAGTATGACATCCTGAATTAGGGTAATAATTGTGTGCTATTTCCCCAAGTTACTTAACTTCTATTAAGGTGGATGTGACCACTAACCTGTTTCTGGTTGTACCTGGTGGATCACAAGTTTGTAGTGTCAGTACGGGCTCAATCACGGATCTGGATATAGGGTAAGTGTCCCATCCTTGGTAAATTTCCTTGTTTTTTACCTCATAAACATAGGTTTTATCCTTATAGAACACATGAATTCTATCTCCGTACTCAAGCTTCCTTAGCAAGTTAAAAACCTTGGAGTATTTACCCATTCTCCAAAAATCAACTGACGCATGGGCAAACAAGTAAGTATTACCGGGATTTTCCGAAGGATACTTTGAAGTGATGGCGTGAGCTACCCCGCTGTTAAGCGCCTCTAGATAGGCTTTTTCGTCCGTTACCGAAACATCAGCTACAATCGGGGCGTTAACACCAATTTTCTCGATCACAATGCTGAAATCTCTATTTACGGGTTCGATGGAGATGGGCCTAGTGGATAAAAATCGGGCAAAAACACTATCATCAATGGCATCGTCCGAAGCATCGCCCGACAATTTATAGCTCTGATCTTTCAACTGCTTTAGTTTGTACCAGACTTCGTCAACAATAACCGGCCCAAAAGACAGACCAACCAACACAAAGCCTGCTGTAATAAGCACTCCTGATAAAGTTTTTAACCTATGCCGCCTCATACTCACATGGGACATGCATCAATTATAGCTGATTTTTGTATTTATGAAACGCCCAAAAAGGTAAAAAATAAGCTCAAAACTCTGCGGGTGTCATACAAAATCTTGAATTTTCTCAATGTTTGTAGGGCGGCTTAGCAATTGTGTACCCGACTTGCGATACACCGTTTTAAGCCCGTATTAAAAGGGTTGAAAAACTTAAAATGCTGGTGCCCCCAGCGGGAGTTGAACCCACATTTCATCCTTAGGAGGGATGCGTTCTATCCATTGAACTATGAGAGCCCGGATATCAGCGTTTTAAGGCGCGATGGCGGAGGGGGAGGGATTCGAACCCTCGTGCGGGAAACCCGCGCATGGTTTTCAAGACCAGCCGATTAGGCCACTCTCGCACCCCTCCTTAGAAACCATGAAATTATAACATTTATTAAGCGTCAAAAAGTTAGTAAGCGTAGAGATCTTCGTGCGTGCGCCTGTACTTAAACAGCTCATCTTCCTTAAACCACAGCTTGATCTCATTTTCTGCCTCCTCCTCATTCCCAGAGGCATGGGCTAGGTTGTAAACACTCCTCTTTCTCGCGTTTGCCGTTATACCTGAATCCAAAGCAAAATCCCTTCTAATGGTTCCTGGTGCAGCTTTTGATGGAAACGTGTGGCCTAATAAACTTCTGATGTTTGAAATGGCCATGGGACCTTCAAAAACAATAGCGACCACTGGTCCTGAAGATAGGTACTCAACACTGAATTCCCATATTTGCCGACCAATTTCCAAGGGGTCACCCGTTCCCATGCTATCCACGGGGTCAATATTGTTGAGTTCACAATCTTCTAAAGTCTTGTTTCCCATTGCTTTAAGATTATCATCGGTGGTGAGATAGTGTTTTTTTACAAATTCTTTATCTGCATGCACCATCTTCATACCCACAATTTTAAGACCAGCTCTTTCCAATCTGTTTATGATTTCGCCGGAAATACCTCTTTTTATTGTCTCTGGTTTTAATATTACTAGGGATCTTTGAATCATAAAATAGATGTTAGCAAATACACTCCTCTTAATCCAGGAAAAGTTCCTCGACACTGTAGGAGGCATCATCATAAATACTTAACAACGTGATACTAGCGATACCACGGTCAGCTCTCTCTTTGGCTATCGGCCCGATATACACATGAGTCAGTCCTTCTTTTTCGCTATCAGGTATCTTAGCAAAACTGTGCTGGTCTCCGGCTACAATTACTCTTACATTCGATTCCCTTATTTTGCTCAGTATCTCGTCTGCCTGCGCTTTTACATTGGGGACGATCTCTCCATTGACAACTCCCATGATCGGTTTTCCGATGGTATTGAGGGGGTGGTACAGAGGCTGCGACAAAATGACATAATCGGCTCCATTCAACTCGTTGTAAAACTGTCCTAAATATTCGCTGTCAATTAGTGTATAGTTGGCGCTGTTATTAAGCAGTGCAAACTTAATGTCGCCTATTGTCACACTCACTCGGGGGTTACCAAAAACATCGAAGTAGTTTTCAAAATTGGCTACCGGCTCGGCATTTATATCGGCGTCCCTGTCTCCGGGCAAAGAATAATACAACAGGCCGCTGGCATCCATAACAGCTTTAGCCGCCTCAAGATTGGACTTCACCCCTAGATTAGTGTAATCACCAAGGTAAAAAACCCGATTGGCGCCCACTTTCTCCGCTAAAGACAGGGCTGACGCCAAGCCTGTGTTGTCGTTGGCGGAATCTCCCATCATAACCGCCTTAAATACAACTGATCTGGTTGTTGAGGCGCCATTCCCATCCCCCGAACCACTTAGATCCTCTTTATAACTTACCGAAGGAGCAATATTAGTTTTTAGCATACGTTCAGCAAAGGTACCTGCCACCTGGCCCGCTTCCTCCGTGGAAATACCTATCTTATCCAATATCGGGCCAGCCAGTTTAACCACCCCATAAGGATCTAATCCTGCCATTTCTTTCACCATCAGCGAAATACCCAAAATAAAAGCGCTGAGAATTACTATAGCCACAATGGATCTGAAAAATCTTTGTATGAATGTTATCTTTTTTCTTCTGGTTCTTCTACTTTTTCCGAACATAATCACATTCTATCGACAACTTGGATACCAAGCAAATCGAGACCGTTTTTTATGACCTGTCCCACAGCCTGAGTCAGATACAATCTAAAGCGTTTCTCCTCCTCAGACGGGGCTTTAAGGATAGATTCCTTGGCATAAAAAGTATTGTATTTTTGAGCCAGATCAAGTACAAAACCGGCCACTAAATTAGGCGATAATCTTTCACGTGCCAGCGTAACTACCTCCGGAAACTTGTAAATATGTCTTAATACGTCTAATTCTGACATACTTAATTCGCCCCCGTAAAGCGAACCACCACCCTTAGTCTGTCCACCTAAAACTCCCGCCTTCTCCAATACCGAACGCGTCCTGGCATATGTGTAGAGCAAATATGGACCGGTGTTCCCCACCAAATTCGTAGCCTCATCCTCATCGTAGATCACGTCATTGCCAATCCCATTTTTAAGAATACTAAACTTGATGGAAGCAATTGCAATTTTTTCAACCGTCTTTTCGTCAACTTCTCCAACTTCCTCATCCTTCTTCTTAACCTCCCCGCAGTCAGACCCAACCCCAACCTCCGACTCAGCCATCTTCTCCGCCACTTTTTCTTTAATGTTTCTTAAAAGCTCATCCGCCGCGATTACCGCCCCGGTTCTAGACGACATCTTACCGTGTTTAAAAACTAACATCCCGTGACCAATATGAGTGGTTTTTTTAGCCAAATCCTCATTCACTAACTCCATGGCTTTTAACACCACCTTGAAGTAGTCGTCCACCTCATTCGCGGTAATTATAATGGACCGATCATATTTGTAATCATCGTATTTTATTGTAGCTAAGCCAAAATCCTTGGCTTCGTAAACCGGCAAACCTTTGGAATTCACAAACACCCGAGTGTGTAAACCGTACTCCTCACCCTCAAAAATTATGGCCCCCTGATCTTTTTTAAAAACTTTATCGTCTAGGTGATCCAAAACTAACTGCAACCCAACCTCACCCGTCTTGCTCTCAAAATAGTAAAAATCAAATTTGGTTCCCAGTCTTTTGTACATAGTTTCGAAATATTCAAGACTCCACTTCTTGCCGGCTTTGTACAGAGATGTGATTAGATCAAGGTTAAACGGGGGTTCCGAATCCTTAATAAGCCCCTCGTAATTGACCGTAACTTTCCAATTTTCTTTCTCAACTAATAATTTTTGAGCGATTATATATAGGTAATTATTTAAAGTTTTGATCTGTTCCCGCACCGTCTTATCCTCCTCGTAGGCTGTCGCCCCCAAAGAGTAAGCTTGCCCCAAATACTCTATCCTTTTTTGCAAATCCATCTTTTCAAGATCGACCAAAGTAATATTATCCTTAGACATTTTTTTAATAAGTCCCCAAATGGAGTTAGCCACATGGATACCCACGTCACCTTGATAGTTGGCACGTTTAACTTCGGCTCCACAAAATTCATAAATTCTCGCCAAGGACTCCCCAATCGTGTTGGTCATGAGATGACCGGCGTGAAAAACCTTGAAGGGATTTGGGTCCGTGTATTCGATCATGGTTTTGGATTTTTTCAACAAATCGCTGGACCCATAACTATCACCTTCCAGAGCTATCTCAAAGAGTACATTGCTTAACCAATCATGGGTAAGGGTGAAGTTTATAAACCCAGGCGGCGCCATTTCCACACTTTCGAAAACTTTAGCTTTTTTACCGCCTCGCTCCAATTCAAGAGGATTTTCCTGCATCTCATAGGATAGTTTCTTAGCAACCTCAAGTGGTGGCTGCTTCAGCTCCGAAGCCAACACCAAGGAGATGTTTGTGGAGAAATCCCCATGTACCGGGTTTTCCGGATGTTCAATGCGCACGGTCTCAACCTTCAGCTTGTAAACTTTTTTTACGATATCCTTGATATATTTTTCCAACACACTGTTAATTGGGCTCGAATTTCCCATAGCACCAAAATTCTACCTGCTATTGATTAAAACCTCAATAGTACCCACTTCGTCGGTCCGCATCAACTTGCACCCGGAGTCTATTATATCTTTAAGGGTATTTTCATCAGGATGCCCAAACTTATTCTCACCCACGGATATCAGACACATGCTAGGCCCCAACCGGGATATGAGCTCCATATTGTGTGAATCCTTTGAACCGTGATGTGGAACTTTATAAACTTCCAATGGGCCGTCCACATACCGGG
>CAZHRD010000028.1:0-7495 GCA_964533985.1 uncultured Candidatus Saccharibacteria bacterium
TTCTCGTAACGGGAGATTTTAGACAGCAGGAAATAATAAAGAACTGGAACAAGGCCATGCAAAAGCAACCGGAAAAAAACATAAAAATATTAAAATTTTACGCCGAATTAACAAAAGGACTTTATGTAAGAAGCTTAGCTCAAGATATTTTAAGAAAAATTAGTGCTAAAGGCTTTACATATTCGATAAAAAGAACAAAAAACAGAGAATATAACCAGGAAAACTCAAAAACCCTAGAAGAAATATTCGGGCCTGATTATCAAAACAAAATAGACTTTGTATCTAGGCCAAAACTAAGGTAAAATGCAATCTGCTATGTCAACTGAAAGAATACAAAATAGAATAAAAATCCTTGAAGACATAAAAAAGGAAACTAAAAAATTAAAAGCCGTTTATCAGGAAACACTGGAAGAGAAAGAATCGTACCAGGAAATGCTGGAGGAAAAGAAAAAAGTGCGTCAGCAACAGCAAGAGCTTAAGCTCAAAGTCATGAAAGATCCTCAGCTGACAGATTATGAGCTTCAGCTTAAGGAATTAGCCCAAGATATGAAGGAAAACAAAGAAATCTTGTCCCAAGAATTAGCTGACTATTACAAAGACACCGGTAGCCAGGAAATTACCGATGAAGAAGGAAACACCAAGAGAATCATATTTTCGGCCAAGCTAATTAAGAGTTAAGATAGAAAATTGTTGAAAATTATGAGAAAATACGCACTATGGCAAGCAATCACGATAAAAAACATATAAAAGAAGTAAAAGGGAAGCTGAGCAAGAAAAAAAAGCACGCCCAAGCTAATCGAATCAGAAGAACGCTCAGACAAAAATCAAAACGAGTTTGCTAAGTTTGTTATATTTAAAATTTTTTAATGACTATAGACGAACAATTTAATGCAATTCCAAAAGAAGATTTTCCAAAGCATGTCGCTATAATTCCTAATGGGAATAGAACATGGGCTAAACTTAATGGTTTAAGCGCTCAGGAAGGGCATAATACCGGCGTTGAGGTTTTGATTAAGTTTTCCAGAATCATTAGGCAGTGGGGGATTCATACCGCCACGGTTTGGGGGACTTCCACGGAGAATTTGGTTCGAAGGGACCCCGCCGAAGTGGCTAATTTGTTTAAGTTGTTGCATTATGTTTTGGAGACCATGGGTGAAGAAGCTGATAGGGACGGGGTAAGACTGATACACCTGGGAAATAAGAGCAAATTGCCCGGCGATTTGGTAAAAAAGATTGAAGCCTGGGAGGAAAAAACAAAAAACAACAAAAATTTTGTGGCTAACATTGCTTTTGCTTATGGTGGCCATGACGAGCTGTTTAGAGGTATGCGCAAGGCTTTTAAAGATATTGAGGATGGCAAGATCACTTTTGACGATTTGATGGAAGTTACCGGTTTATATCAGAATAAATACCCATATCATTTGTTTAAGGATTATTTGGATACTAAAGACCAGCCCTATCCTTATCCTGATCTAATCATTAGAACTGCCGGGGAACAAAGATTAAGCGGTTTTATGCCGTGGCAGGGGGTTTACTCTGAATATTATTCCACCACTAAATTGTTGCCGGAAATGACCGATGAGGAATTTAAAAAGGCTATTATTGCCTATACTGACAGAGACAGGTCGTTTGGTGGGGATAAAAGCAAACTTTAATTCAACCCACTATCAAGGTAACTTTGTTCGATTTCTTCCAACTTTAAATTATCCAGATCTTGCACTACGTCCACGGGGTCAAACTCACCTGATTTTTTCATTGGTTCCGGTTCTTTTTCCTTTTCCACTTCAACTACTTCCACAGGTTCTTTTTTCTCGAAACTAAAGGTGAAATCACTGTCGCCCTTCATTTTTAATGCAAAAAGTAGACTTACAATTGAAACTAAACCTAAAACCATGGTAATAAATAACAAAACCACCATTCTCTTTTTATGTACGGGATGAAGATTGGGTATTCTGCTTTCTAAACTTGGCACTTCCTCAATAGGAATTTGGGGAGCCTCGGGCGCAGACCCTTTTGGCTCATCGATTAAAGGTGAAACCGCCTCTTGTTCCGCAGGTTCAGGAGCTCCGTTTGGAATATTCATATCTTTTTCGTCGTTTGTATTATTGTCCATTTAGCAACATCTCCAATCCCAAAATATTTTCTCTAATTTCATCTTGGTAAAGATTATAAATTTCAGATGTAGTAGCTCTCACTTTTCCCAATGCTCCTACCGTTTCAATGAAAGATTTAGCATATAACGCATCATTACTCACATTACAGGCGTACTTTTTGGTAGCCTCAAATTTCACCACAAAACTATTAAAATTCGTCCCAAACTCTTTGATTAGTTTGTCCAGTTCGACCAAATTTTTCTCTAATTTAGTGGTGTCATACCCCAAAACCTTGGCTTTTTTAGCGGTAGCATCAACCTTCAAATACAGCATTTGATAGGCAGCCGTATGCGCGGGTTCATCAGTTTTGTATTGGGTTATTCTACTGTCGATTTCGGCGGTGATTTCCTCGCAGGAAAAGGTCTCAGTTGCAACTTCACTAGATGTGTCAGTGGTGCCAACCGTGCTAACCACATTAGTCGTATCCACTGTTTGACCAAAAACCACAAACAAAGAGGAAATCGCAAAAAAAGTTAAAATTAGGGCAGGTATTTTGGCTTTCATACAAGTAAAGTATAACTTAAATTACAGCGTGTGTATAATAAAAATATCATGTATATTTCCATAGATCTAGGCGGTTCGAACACAAGAATCGCGTCATCCAAAGATCTTAAAGAGATTTTAAACGAAATAAAAGTCGGTACTGAGCAAAATATAGATTTGGAGCGAAATATAATCAATTCGGCTATTGTTGAGCTAGCCGCCGGAGCAGAAATTGGCGGCATTTGTTTGGGAGTACCCGGCTTTGTCAAAAAAGAGGAGCATAGGTTTGGGAAAATCGTTAACGTACCGGCCTTTTCGGATTTGTCTTTTAGTGAAATTGTAGGGGATGTGGTTGCACCGGAAAAAGTGCTAGCCGAAAACGACGCGTCTTTGGGTGGTTTAGGAGAAGCGGTCTTAGGCGCCGGGAAAAATTATGAAACCGTAGCCTACTTAACTTTAAGTACCGGCGTAGGCGGCGTACGCATTGCCGGTAAAAAAATCGATCCGCACCAAAAATTTTCTGAGCCTGGGCATATGATCATTGAGGAAGACGGCCGAAAATGCGAGCTTTGCGGGCAGAACGGATGTTTGTGCGCTTACACTTCAGGCACTGCTTTTGAAAATATTTATGGTATGAGCCCCTCGGTGTGTGAGGATCGTGGCATTTGGACCGAATATGCCAAAAAGCTTGCTTTGGGGGTTATTAATATCATGGCCGAATGGGCGCCGGATGTGATCGTGCTAGGAGGAAGCATTTCCAATAAATTCGAACCATTTTTTAAGGAGCCACTTTTAGCGGAACTAGCCAAACAGGACTTTTTTAAGATCCCGCCCATTGTTAAGTCCGAACTAGGCGATAATTCCGGTATTTACGGCGGTTTTGTATTTTTAAGTCAAGCCGGTTTGTAAAATATGAGTAATGTTCGACCCATTTTAATAGTCGCGCTTCTAGTAAGCTTAGGTATTTTGGTGTTAATTTTGAAGTTTCCCTTGTCGAGCGAAAAAAGAGAAGAAATCATGAACTTTATCAATGGTGAAGATATTCCCGTGGAAATCACCGAAGATTATGAAGGTGCTAAGATCCCACCGGCTAAATTGTTACGGGGTTGTCCTAACAAAGACTGTATTCCTTCTATTGATCTACCCGAGTTTGAGACTGCGACTGAGGCGGATGCGTGGCTTGTTGATAGTGATAGGATCTTTGGATTGGATCATAAGGGTGTGGTCAGGGCTTACCCTCAAAGAATTCTAAATTGGCACGAAATTGTGAATGACACTTTGGCCGATGACCCTATTGCGATCACTTTTTGTCCTTTGTGTGGGAGTTCCACCGCTTTTATCAGAAAAGTTAACGGTGTGACTACCGACTTTGGTGTGTCCGGCTATTTATATAACAGCAATTTGATCATGTACGATAGAAAATTCGGGAACTTGTGGCAGCAGTACACTTATGAGGCTATCATCGGCGAAGCAGCGAGACGGGATGCCAAGTTGGAACCGGTAAGTATCGCTACTACGACTTGGGGTCAATGGAAAGCGCTGCACCCGGAAACTGAGGTTTTAAAAAAGCCGGCGGGAGTAAAAAGAGACTACGACAGGTATCCATATGGTAGTTACGAAGAAAACAGCGAAGTTAGATTTGGAGCGGTGCACACTGACAAGAGGTTGCATCCTAAAGATATTATTTATGGTGTGGTGGTGGGTGGCGTGGCTAAGGCCTATCCTGAAGCTAAGATCGAGCTGGTGGGAACTTTTGAAGATGTGGTGGGTGGTGAGGTGGTTTTAGTTGGTCGGGATACGGCCGGTTCGGTGACAATTAGAAACAAGGTTAGCGGCGAATTGTACCTGACACAAAGATCGTTTTGGTTTGCCTGGGTCATGTTCAATCCCCAAACTTTGCTATACTAAACCCCGTTATGAAAAATCTCAACATTAAGGGAAAAAGTTATGACCTTCCTATTTATTTACCTGATGCTACTCGCGGGGTCACAAAAAGTCTTGATGCCAGAGACCTAAGAGAATGCGGCATTAAAGGAGTAGTGGTTAATACTTACCACTTGATGAGTTCTCCCGGTGTAGAAGTAGTCAAAAAATTTGGCGGCATAAAGAGATTTATGAATTTTGACGGATTGATGGTTTCCGACAGCGGTGGCTGGCAGGTGTTTTCGTTAATTCATAGGAGCGACATTCCTGGAGAGATCACCAACAGCGGTGTGACTTTTTCCATAGGTGGAAAGGCAAGCGGAAAGGTAAGCGGAAAAAAGCAGGAAATTTTCACCCCCAGAAAATCCATTCAGGTACAGTTTGATTTAGGTTCGGATATAATAATCTGTCTGGACGATTTTACCCCGCCTGAAGCAACTTATGAGGCAGCTGAAAAAACAGTTGAGCGCACCATTAGGTGGGCCAAGGCCAGCAAGCGTGAGTACGATGAGCAGTTGGAGTTACGAAAAATGTCCCAAAAAGATAGACCACATATATTTGCAGTAGTGCAGGGAGGATATTTTAAGGATTTACGCAAAAAATGTGCCGAAGAATTAATAAAAATCGGTTTTGACGGTTACGGTTACGGAGGTTATGTCATAGACGACGAAGGTAATCTAGATTTGGATTTGTCGCAGTACATTTGTGACCTATTACCGGATGATAAACCTAAATTTGCGTTAGGCTTTGGGAAACCCCAGGATATAATCAATTTGGCAGCCATGGGCTGGGATATTTTCGATTGCACCCTGCCTACTAGAGACGCCCGGCATAAACGATTAATTGTGGCCGACAAAAACGCTAAAAATTTTTCGTACCTTTATATAAACCGGGAAAAATACAATAAGGACACATTACCTATAAGTGAATTTTGTGATTGTCACACTTGCAAAAATTATTCTAAAGCCTATTTAAACCATCTTTTCAAAATCAATGAGACCTTGGCTTTCCGTTTGGCCACCATTCACAATTTGCGGGTTTATACCAAAGTTATAGATGGTTTGCGCGTTTGATTGACAGCGCTTGATTGACACCGCGTCATAGTTTTATTACTCTAAAGTTATATGAAAAAAACCACCCTAAGTCTAATTTTATTTTTTAGTTTATTAATCTTTACGGCGCCTTTCGTATTAGCCAAAAATACCAACGCCCAGTCCAACACAGGCCAAGGTCCGGATCCGGCCAAGAAAGAGCTCATTCAGGACAAAAAAGATGAGATCCAAGCTAACAAGGAAGATAGGCGCGAACAGAAATGTGAGAACACAGCCAATAGGATCGCTACCAAGATAGCTCGATTCCAGGAAAATAAAGCAAATCACGTAGAAAAGTACAATCTACTCAAAACAAAGCTCGAGGAGATAGTAGCGAGTTTGAAAGACAAAGGGATCGATACAGCCGATCTTGAGGAGCATCTGGCAGTTTTAGACGGCATGATCGTGGATTATGCCCAAGCCTATACCAACTTTATTGCTGAACTCGAAAACCATCAAAGTGCGGCTTGTGGAGACGAGGGAGCTTTCAAAGATAATATGCAGACTATCAGAGGTATGTTTAAAACTCTCATGGATCAAAGGCTGGCCATAAGAAAATATTATGTGGAAGTGATAAGGTTTGATATACAGGGTATAAGGGAACGAGTGAGAGAGCAGGTTAAGGAGCAGGTCAAGGAACACGCGGGAGATGAGGTGGAAGATGAGTCTGAAAGCGGGGCGTCCGAAAATTATGAAAGCATGGAGGAATAAAAATGAATAATAATAAAGGATTTTCATTATTAGTATTAATAATCGCGGTGGCTATCGTAGCTTTGGCGTCGGTGTGGTACTCACTCTATAGCCAAGGCGGTTCTCCGTTGGACATTACCGGTATTAGAAGGACTCTTCGAGAAACCCAGGACATCGACAACGCGGAGACAGCGGCTGATTTTGAGCCTATTCCTGAAGATGAATACACACCGGCGGAGATTAATAACGAGGCTCTTGAAGAATTGGACAATATTGTTAAATCTCTCAAGGACGAAGATCTGTCGGACCTAAGTGATCTCTGAGTATTACAACAATTTTTTTATAGGCATTCATCTTCCTGAGAGTATTTTGCGCGAGCGTGATGGTTTTATGACCGATCTTACGCAAGAATTTCCCTATTTGAAGCTTAATAAAATAGAATTTCCGCATGTGACGGTTTTATTTATGGGAAAGCAGTTAAAAACCGATGCTTTGGAGATCGTTGACATAGTTGGAAAAGAGTCCGGTTTGTTAAAAGGGGGCGTGTTGGAAGTTGGAAGTTATGGTTTTTTTGAAAATAATCTTTCGGATGTGATTTTTCTAGATGTTAAAAAATCAGAAAGACTAGAAAAACTACACCAAGTTTTGTGTGAACGGTTGCAAAAATATTTTATTTCGGAGAAGAAAAATTTTAAACCACATCTTACCGTAGCCAGAATCGAAAAAAATGACAGAATGAAGTTTTCTCAGGATCTGGAAAAAATAAAAATTAAATTCGAAGATATAAAATGGAATTTTCCCATAACCACTGTAAACATTTACGGCCGCGACCCTGACCAAAAAAATAAGCTGGTTGAGATAAAATCCCTTCCCATAATTTGAAAAATTAAAACTTTTGTATAAGATAGAAGCATAATGAGCAAGTATTCCAAAAAAGAGCGGAAACAATTGAAAAAGCAAAAGAAGTTGGAGCTAAATAGTGCTACTAAAGGCTTTGGTGCTGCTGAAATGACAGAAACAGTTGAACAGGTTGACCTTAAGTCATTAAGTGTCAGAAAAATTTTCAAGTCTAATTTTGGTTTTATCGCAATTTTAGTGTTGATATGTTTAGCCCTCTACGCAAATACTTTTAACAATCAGTTTACATTGGTCGAC
>CAZHRD010000029.1:0-3714 GCA_964533985.1 uncultured Candidatus Saccharibacteria bacterium
TGTTTGCCAGCAACGCTTTAGGTTGGGAAAGTATCAGATTCGGTAAAAATAGAGGTTGCGAACTTTTTGATATGTGGGGAGCGGCTGAGGATCCAAATGACGAACGGGATTCATATTACGGTTTTACAAATTTCAAGGCAAAATTTAACGGGAAGCATGTGGTTTATATCGATTCATACGATTTATTGATCAATTGGCCCGTGCACTTTATATTTACTCGACTAAACAATTTTAGGTGGAAACTTTTAGAGTTAGGTCTAATTAAATAAAACTTTAAGTGGAAATAGCCAGCATCAGACAATCGAAAGCTTGGGAAAGTTACCTGAAATTTTTGGGGTGGGATATGGTCACAGCTAAATCGGGCATAAAGATAGCCATCATGAAAACTATTTTTGGAACGGTTTCTAAGGTGCAGCGACCCAAAGTTTTTAATGCGGAGGAGCTGGATGAGATTGAGAAGATTTGCGGGGAGCGAAAATGTATGTTTGTTAAAGTTGAACCAGGATTTGGACAGGACGAGACTATTCTGATCGATAGGGGTTATCGGGTAAGTAAATTTCCTCTGAGCCCACCCTCCACTATGTTTATAGACCTAAGAAAAAGTGAGCAGGAATTGTGGCGGGAAGTGTCAAAAAGCGGTAAGTATTCGACCAAAAGAGCTGAAAGGGAGGGTTGCAAAGCTGATTTTATAGAAGGCCCAAGCAAAAAGGAAATAGAGGAGGCCTATAAACTAGTTAAAGAGACCAGCCGGAGAGGGAAGTTTTATGTTCAGCCTGTGAAAGATTTGTTAAAAAAGAGGGAGATATTTGGAAAAAATTGTTTTTTGGGACGAGTTTTTGATAAGAACGGCGAGTTGGCGGGCGTGAAATTATTTTATGGGAATAAGAATACGGTTACCTATATGTACGGCGGGACTTCGGAGTTGGGCAGAAAAGGAAAGAGCGGGTACGAATTAATGTGGCAGTCGATCATACATTTCAAGGAGTTGGGATTTCAATTTTTAGACTTGGAAGGTGTTGACGATGACAGGTTTCCGCTTTTTACAAGAACTTGGGGCGGTTTCAGCTATTTCAAGGAGAAATTTGGCGGAACGATTTTGCGCATGCCCCCGCCTTATATTAAATACAACAGCCCGATTTTGAAGTTTTTGTCTAAGATTCAGGAGTTGCCTTTGTAGTTTAAACCCCACTCTTTTTAGCAAAAGGACAAATATCTTTATAATCGCACCAACTGCAATGCACACCGGGTTTAGCCCCAAAATCTCCTTTTTTAATGCCGTCAATCAACTCCAACGCCTCTTTTTTAGTGTCCTCTAATTGTTTTTCAGTTCTAGTAGTCGAAACCCTCTCTCCGCTTTCCAAATAGTAATAGGTCAGTTTTTTGGGTTCCATCCCCAAAGCCTCCTTAGCCCCGATAGCGTAATAGGCCACCTGATCATCTTTATCCACGTCTTTTTGGGTTTTAGTGGTGCCGGTTTTGTAATCAATGATTTCCACGCCGCCATCCAAGGGATCGATCCTATCTATTCGACCATAAAATCTGATGCCACCCAACGTAATATTAAAAGCCTTCTCAATTTCTGTTGGTTTTTGTTTATCGTCCTTGTGCCTCTCATAGTATTTTTTCAATAATTCCTTGCCGCTCTCAAACCGCAAATTCCTGTGTTCCTCATTCTCATAACCCAGAGGCTGCCAATTTAGCTGATACATTTTCAATAATTCGTCCAAAGACACGTCTTTGAAAAGAAGCTTTGAATGGAAATCGCGCAAAGTGTCGTGAATAGAAATGCCGAAACTTAAGTTGTGGCTGGGGGCCGAAGGCACATTTAGCACGTAGTTATATTTATATCTGAGGGGGCAGATTTTGTAGGCGTCCAGTTGAGTGTAGCTTAGGAATCTGGGTGTGAAGTCTTGGTCGGCAAAAACCGGGTCTCTAAATTTTGATTCCACTCCAAATAAGGTTTTTTGGTCCGATTTTTTGGCAAAGCTTTCTTTTACGTCAGTTTCGACTATTTTTATGCCGGTTTCCTGGATATAGCCGCTGGGTTTTCTTTCTTTGACGCCGCCGTAGTTTTTAGCTGCAACTAAATAAAGATATTTTTTAGCGCGGGTCATGCCCACGTAAAATAATCGACGCTCTTCTTGAATGTGTTCATCTCCGGTGGGGAGAGTTTCTTTAACCAGTTCATCCGGAATTTCAATAGTGTCCTTTCTATTGTTAGTAGGAAATCGGCCCGCTACCAGATTGACCATAAACACCACCGGAAATTCCAAACCTTTAGCCGAGTGCACTGTGAGTAAGTTAATGGTGTCTATATCTTCTATTTCCGCCTGCGCGGGGTTGTCACCGGCCTCTATAAGGCTGTCTATGTGGTCTATTAGATCAACCACGGTAGGTAGTTCTTTGGTTTCGGTCTGATAATCCACCTCAAATTTCTTAACTTTATTCAAAAAGAGGTCAAGATTTTTAATGCTCAACTGATTTTCTATTGACTCTTCCTGTAGGTAGGTGTCCAGGTATCTTGATTCGTGCACCAAATCGAACACAAATTGGACCGGTAAGGTTTTAGTTATTTTATCTTGGTATTTTAAGATGAGTTGGTAAAAATCCTGCAGCTGCTCGTTTTTGTTTTCCGGAATTAATTCCCACAGGTCCACTTTTTTATATTTCGACGAAGACAACAACCCGGTGACCACTTTTTGCGGGATCTCAAATGAGGCAATGTTTATGACGCGGTATAAATTGGTGGAATCTTTAGGATTCACGATAATTTTCAACATGGCCAGTATGTTCCTGACTTCGTCCTGGTCGTACAAACCGCGATTGCCTACTAGCTGATAAGGCAGGCCATATTTTCTGAGGGCCATAACGTAGGCGTCCAAGTGATTGTTGGCTCGGGCAAGTATGGCCACGTCTTTGTAGGTGTACGAAGGTTCTTTGGCCAAAACCTCATATATTTTGGAAATGACTACATGGACCTCATCTTCCAGAGTTTCGGTTTGGAGGGCTTGAGGTTTTTCTGCCGTTGCACCTGCGGTATCAATTTTGGAAACCAGCTCCTTTGAAATACCAAGTTTAGATTCTAAGGTGTCCGGGTTATTATTTTGGATCAATTTATAGGCCGGGTCTAGGATTTGTTGACTCGATCGGTAATTTTCCGTAAGTGTGACCATTTCCGCTTCCGGATAATCTTTCATGAACTCCAAAATGTTGGAAACGGCTGCCCCTCTGAATTTATAAATGGATTGAGAGTCATCACCTACAGTGAGTAAGCTTCGTTCCCCGTTTTCTTTGTTCCCCAAATCAGCTGGGCAAAGATATTTCACCAGCATGTACTGGGCGTAATTTGTATCTTGAAATTCGTCTACCAAAACGTGTTTGAATTGCGCCTGATATTTGGCAAGAAGGTTTGGTCTTTGTTCGAACAATTTTATAAGCCAGGTTATCAAATCCCCAAAGTCCAGTTTTGAATTGGCGATTTTTATTTCCTGGTAGCGCTTGTAGATATGGGCGAGTTCTTGCCATCTTTCCAACTCCTCGCCGTCATAATTCGCACCGGCCACAAATTTTTCTAAATCCTCAGGCGAAATATATTCGTCCTGCAAACGTGAGATAAATTTCAAAATAGCGGAAATAAATTTGGTAGGATTTCCCAGTGGGAGGAAATACTTTAAGTCAAAGGCAAACAGGTTTTTCTTTACGAGAAGCCACTGA
>CAZHRD010000029.1:3724-7414 GCA_964533985.1 uncultured Candidatus Saccharibacteria bacterium
ATCGGCGAAAGAATGAAAAGTCATAACCCAGGGTTCTTCGTAGCCCAAAGGCATAACATCGGCCACCCTATCCGACATTTCCCGGGCGGCCTTCTCCGTAAAAGTCAGCGCTAATATCTCTTTTGGCCCCACACCCTTGTTTTTGATGAGATTCTTGATCCTTTCAGAAATGACCCTGGTTTTACCGGTTCCGGCACCCGCCACCACCAAAATAGGACCGCTACCGTGTTTTACCGCCTTTTCCTGCTGAGCGTTAACTTGCATTTTTGTGACTTTTGGCATATAAGGATTATAACTTAATCCAATCTAGAAAAAAGGGAAGGTGGTAATGATGACTGTTTGGGGAATTTTGGGTATCGCGGCTGGTGTTCTCGCTACCGTTTACGTGGTAGCAGCTTTGTTTGTAAGCGGAAAAATACCAAGTTTTAAATTCGACATGCCGCGTAAAGGTTCTCACATACTAAAAGGGAGAGTTTATTATGGAACAGAAGAATTGTTCGGGCGCAACTAAGATAAATTGGGCGCGTTTGGGATCCACTTTTTGTATGCTGTGCACAGGAATTTTTGGTGCCATTTTAGCATCCTCACAGCTTACTGACGCAAGTTGGTGGAGTGAGGTTGGTTTGGCCCCCGCTCCCTTGAGTATGCTTTGGATAATTGTGGGAGCGTTCGTTATCGGATTTTTTCTAGATAAATTAGCTAGAGATCTGGAAAAGAGGCGTCGGCTAATGCAGTGAGGGAGGAAGATAAATGTCAAAAGAAAGAAAGATTACCAAATTTGGTGATATTTCGATGCTTTTACCGACGATAACTATTTCCGTTATGTTACTCGGACTGGCAGCTTGCGGGATAGTGTGGCTTTTAAATCAGTAAGCAATAACATTTTAAGACTACCCCGGGGTACAACACCTATTCCGGGGTTTTTCATGGCCTAAAAAACAGTTTAAGAAATCTTTTTTGGTTCTTCCGAAGTTCCCAGCGCTTGTGTTCTCTCAATCTTTCCAAATAACCTGGCAAACTTAATCCTCACCCCGTCCATAGCTTTGTAAGTTCTCACAATGTGCCCGCTTAAAAGACCTAACTCTTCGTCAAATTTTTCTGCCTCCATTTTGATCCCACTTAAAGATTTCAAGATCTCACCGGCGTGTTTTTGTAATTCACTTTGTTGGTAGGCCACTAAAATAGCCTTCATTTGGTAGTTCAAAGTATTAGGCGAGGTTATAAAAACATTTTTCTCGCGGGAGTAATCTTCAATTTCCGGCGTATTGACCACTAGTTCGTAAAAAATATTCTCAGACGGTACGTACATGACCGCAAAATCGGTCGTGCCCTCATCTACCAAAATATATTTTGAGGAAATTTCGTCAATTCTTTTTTTGACATCCCCCACAAATTTCTTTTTTAAACTATCTCTTTCCTCCTGGGTTTCGCTTGTCACCATGGCCTTAAAGTTTTCCATGGGAAATTTTGAGTCGATAGCAATTAAGCCTTTTTCCGTTTTCACAACCGCATCGCATACGGCCCCGTCTTTAAATTTATATTGAGTTTGGTAGAGGTCTTTGGGAAGGGAATCGTCTAAGATTTCGTACAAAAATTGTTCCCCCAAGCCGCCTCTTAGTTTTGGCGATTTTAAAACGTTGCTCAGGTCTTTCATGTCTTTTCCAAATTCGGTAATGCCGCCTAGTTCTTTGTGTACTTCTTGAATGACTTTGGACGAATTCTCTAAACGCTCCCAAATTAATTTAGTCTGCTCAGCCATAGCTTTTCTTTGTCCGCCCAACTGCTCTTCCAACGTTTTACTATGATCCTGAAGTTTTTTATCCAAAACCTCAGAATTTTTATCAACCGAACCCTTCATTTCCTTAAGCCACTCCATTAAAACCTTGTCTTCATCTTCGTCCTTAAGTTCAGTCTTTAAAGTTTTCATTTGTTTGGAAAAGGCCCAGATAATAAGCCCGGCCGTTCCAGCTACTAGAAGTATGATCAAGAGTAAGCTTTGTAGAGTTAGCATGTGACTATTCTACCAGAACTATGTGAAGGTAGAACCTCCTTTCTACCAGAAGATAGGATTTTAGTGATATTATCGTATTATGCCGAAGTTTCTCTACACCATAATTTTCCTGGCCGTCACTTTTTGGACTCTTTTGGTACGACATTGGTTTTTGGTGGATCCGATTCCGCAAGGTATCACAGACACTAACGCTATCTTAATTTTTCTTTTATTACTGTTTTTGGCACTTATAACCACCTTGTCTATGCCCATATATTTTTTCTATCACAAAAGCGCCCCCACTTTCAGCAACCTAAGATACCTTTACCGAAAAAGCCTAAAATGGTCCACTTTTGTAAGTTTGGGCGTGGTTTTATTTTTGGGTTTGAAGGCGTTTAACCTGGACACCGTCATTAACATATTTTTATTTTTGGTAACTTACGTTTTAATGTTTTTACAATTGCGTTCTTCAAGGTAAAATAGCACACAAATGAAAAAGAAAACTTTTATCACAACCGCTATAGACTATACTAACAATGTTATTCACATTGGGCATGCCTATGAGAAAATTTTATCGGACAGTTTTGCCAGGTACGAAAGGATTATAAAAGGTGCGAAAAATGTTTTGTACACCACCGGTACGGACGAACACGGCACCACCAATCAAAAAGCGGCTGAGGATGGAGGAAAAACTCCCCAAGCACACGTGGACGATATTTCGCAAAAAGATAAAGCTGAAATTGACGCTCTAAACATTTCATATGATAGGTTTATTCGAACCACGGACGAAGACCATATGAAAACCGCCACCGCCTTTTTTCAAAAATCATTTGATAACGGGGACATTTACAAAGACAGTTACAAAGGTTTTTACTGCGAAGGCTGCGAATCGTACAAAACTTTGACGGAACTGGACGAACACGGCAAATGCAGAAATCACCCCACTAGGGAAATTCAGGAACTTAACGAAGAAAAT
This sequence comes from uncultured Candidatus Saccharibacteria bacterium, assembly GCA_964533985.1. GTDB lineage: Bacteria > Patescibacteriota > WWE3 > UBA101185 > UBA10185 > CAYSWS01. The sequence continues at coordinate 6,691 of CAZHRD010000029.1, forward strand.
TACTTTTTCAAATGGTCAAAATATAAGGATTTTCTCAAAGATCTTATAGAATCAAACAAGCTGACTATCAAACCGGAGGGAAAGCGCGCGGAGATGCTGGCATTTTTGGACGCCGGCCTCAAGGACATCACCGTTTCCCGGCCAAAATACAAAGTGTCTTGGGGAATTACCACGCCTAATGACCCGGAACAAGTCATTTACGTTTGGTTTGACGCCCTTATAAATTACTTTACTGAAGGTTCTCAAAAAGGTTTTTGGGACGATGACACTGAAATTGTGCATTTTGTGGGAAAAGATATTGCCAGGTGGCACACGCTTTTGTGGCCGGCCATGCTCAAAAGTGCCGGTTATAGAATACCGGATGTGGTTTACGTGCATGGATTTTTGAATTTAGGGGGCGAGAAAATAAGTAAGTCGTTGGGGAATGTCATCAGACCCAGTGAGTTGGTGGAGGAATTTGGTACCGATGCCACCAGATATTATTTGTTAAAGTACGGTCCTATTGTGGAAGACTCCGATCTCTCCATTGACCATTTTAAAGAAGTTTATAACGGTGAATTAGCTAACGGGTTGGGAAATACGGTGGCCAGGCTAGCCAAGTTAGCCGAAAAGTCAGACCTGAAGTTTCCGGTGGAAAAAGACGGGGAAGTGTTCGACCCGGAAATATTTAAGCCCATGGAAGACTACCGATCAGATAAAGTCATTCAAAACATTTGGCAGGTTT
>CAZHRD010000030.1:0-7386 GCA_964533985.1 uncultured Candidatus Saccharibacteria bacterium
GCACAGTCAAGAGCCGATCATGTTGAGCGATTTGTCGAAGAGCTGAGACATAAAGTCTTAATTGCTGCAACGCACCAAGAACTTTCTAACGAAGAATTAAAAGAAATAGTAAGCATAACTAACGACTACATAGAAATGTTTGTTCTAGACCCTAATGGGAAAATAATTGCCAGCTCAGATATACCACATATAGGATGGGATGAGTCTGATAAGGACTACTTTATTCATGGCAAAGAGGGCATCTACACAAGTGATGTGTACTACTCTGAAACGCTAAAAGAACCGGCCCTCACAATCTCAGCTCCCCAAGGTGAGGAAAATATACTAGTTGCAAGAGCTCACATGGAAGCCTTAAACGAAATTGTTCTTGATAAAACAGGGCTTGGGGATAGCGGCGAAACATATCTGGTCAATGAGGAAAATATATTGTTGACCCCCTCAAGATCTCTGAAAGGAAGCCCTCTTGCTCAGAAAATTGATAGCACCCATATAAAAAACTGCACGAATCTTATTGAAAACGGCACGGGAAATGATAGTGGAACAGATACCTATTTGAATTATAACGGCCATCATGTCTTCGGTACTCATCATAGAGTTGGTAATACAGGTTGGTGCTTACTGGCTGAGATTGATTCAACAGAGGTACTACGCTTTATGAATGAAACATTCTTAGCAAATTCTGTAACTAGTTCGGCCATCATAATCATTTTAATGAGCGTGGTTGGGTTCTTTGTTGGTATAAAACTAGAACAAAATCAAAAGAAAGTCAGCAAAATTAAACTAAGTACGTCCATTGTGATGTTCTTGGTCCCAACTTTAGCCATTATCTCTTTTGGGGCTAAAAATCTTTATAAACAAGCTGTCTATGAAATCCTGGACGAGAGGGTAAACAACCATCTGGAAACAACCGCACAGTCAAGAGCCGATCATATTGAGCAGTTTGTCGAAGAGCTGAGACATAACGTCTTAATTGCTGCAACACACCAAGAACTTTCTAACGAAGAATTAACAGAAATAGTAAGTATAACTAACGATTACACCGAAGTGTTTGTTCTAGACCCCGATGGGAAAATAATTGCCAGCTCAGACGTACAAAACATAGGATTCGATAAATCTAAAAAGGATTACTTTATTCATGGCAAAGAGGGCATCTACACAAGTGATGTGTACTACTCTGAAACGCTAAAAGAACCGGCCCTCACAATCTCAGCTCCCCAAGGTGAGGAAAATATACTAGTTGCAAGAGCTCACATGGAAGCCTTAAACGAAATTGTTCTTGATAAAACAGGGCTTGGGGATAGCGGCGAAACATATCTGGTCAATGAGGAAAATATATTGTTGACTTCGCGGTCAGAAACAACCGGCTCTTTTTCAGATTTGAAATTAAACAGTTCGGAGTTTGGGAAGTGCGTTCAAAATGGGCAGGAAGGCACTGCAAAAATATCTCACTATCAAAATTTGGGAGAAGCCTTTGCAATAACAGCTCTCCCTATCCCTAAAACACAGTGGTGTTTAATAGCCGAAATATCAGAAACAGAAACTTTCTGGGGCGTTCTAGGAGATTATAACAAATACCAGCTTTTCGTAGCATTGGTTACAAGCCTAGTAGTTATTATAATAAGTTTAATTGCTGGAAAATTAATAGAAAACAACTACCTTAGCGAACATAGGCAAAAAGAGAGACGCTCCATAGAATCTACTACATGTATGTTTATGATGACCTTACTCCTTAACGTACTTGGGCTTACCTTATTGTTTGGCTTAAATACTATTACAAAACCTCTTAAGGATGATGTCCCTCTGGGAATTGCAGAAATAACCGAGTCGTCACAGTTGAACGGGTTGGCTCAGTTTATTAGATACTACGACGAGGTGCTTACGCAAAGTGCAAGAAATTATGCGTTCACCCAAAACGTGCGCTGGAAAGACAGATATTTTAGCGTTGCACCCGAACTCGATAAAACAATTAATAAGGCTATAGCCATGGGGGACGACACTGACCAAACATACTTTAAGAGTATAAACCAAGCAAACATTAGTTTGGTGGAAATGGAAAGTGCGGCTATCAAACTTGTGGATGATAAACACGCCGAGGAAGCTGTCAGTATTCTCGAAAGCGATCTGTATGCGGAACAAAAAGCGATCTACGAAAAAGGCCTAAAAGAGTATGTAGCACGAAAAGGAGCCGCATACGATGAAACACTCTCTGTCTCTGTTAAAGATGTGGAATCTGCTATTGGTAGAACAGAAAGTGTGCTTAGTAACGGCAACAGGGTGTTGATTCTTCTCAATATTGTTGGAATTATAGCTACTTTTCTTTTAGCCATAAAACTTGTGCGACATATACTTTCTGAAAGAAAGGGCCCTGATGAATAATAAATTTATAATTTTGATTCCTGCCTTTATAGTTTTCCTGTTTGCGTATCTATTTTTTGTAACATCTTTTTTTCAAGGTATCAAAAACGCAAAACTTTACGATGACGTCCCTGATCTACTTACTGCATTAGTGGGATTTCTAATTGCGCTACGATCCTTAAACTTAACCAATGATAAATCGAAAAGACTGTTTTTAGCCGGAGGGATTGGCGTCTCAATTAGTAAATTAATTGAAATACCTTTTCAGGAATACCAAACACTCCATAATACTTTTATCCCCTATTACTCTTGGTTTCCTGTTCAACTACTAACATTTCTGGGAATACTTTTTATTCTCTTAGGATTTGAGGAGGTACACAAAAATGAACATTGATCTTCTGATGCCCACCCTATACTGGCTAGTTTTTTCTCTCGTTATTATACGCATTACAAGCAACGCCATGATTGACACAAAGAGAGTAACCAACTTCGTACCCTTTTATGCAGTTGGGATCGTTTTTTCTTTGAATTCGTCTTTTATAGCATCGCGGGTGTTTGATACAACGCCCTGGATTATTCTCGAGTTGAGCTTTTTCATTGTAATGTCCTGGGTATTCATTAACTTAAGGAAAAGCAAATGATCGGCGTTGAAAGTATTAACCTTACCTTATTATTTGTTATAAACATCTTTACCATTTCTGCAATTGGTATTCTAATAACAAACTTTGCGGAGAAAATGAGAAATAAGAAGTTCTTACTATACTTCACAGCTCTTTACACAATTTTCTTAGCCAGGAACATCCTTTACATTTATATGGCCTATGCGGAAACCCCCTCCAAACTTGCTGCTGTTGTTCTCATGTTTTTGGGGTTGCTTACTATGCTCTCGACCCTTGTTATTAGTTATAACTTACGGGCGGAACTCGGCAAAAAATTTAGTCTTCAGCTTTCGTTGACGGCTGTATTATTCATTGTTACTTGTTCTTTGCACATGAACTTAAATAGTCCTTACATTACTGTTCTGCATCTAATAGCGGTGGCTTTGTATAGTTCCACACTAAACCTCTATGTGGTTAGATTCTTAATAAGAATGAGGAGCGAAAGCGAAAATATAATACACCTAGGTCTCAAAAAAGCTCATATCAGCAAATGGTTTTACTTGGCCCTCGCGTGTCTTTTTATTTTTGGCTCCACAGTTATCATTAGAAAACAGTATTTTGAAAAAAAAGAACCTGCAAGAGAGTTGGTAGTTTACAACTGGGTCGACTACTTTGATCCTGAAACTCTAACCGATTTTGAAAATCTGTACGGAACAAAAATTGTTTTAAAAGAGTTCGATGATGAAAACACAATGCTTGAGGAAATTAGAAATAATCCAAAGGATTATGATGTTGTAATTGTCTCGGATGCTTTGGTAGGAGAAATGATAAAAGAGGGTTTAATAACTCCCATTCATAGAAAGCACGTTCCAAACTTAAAGAATTTAGACCCTAAGTGTTTGGACATTTCCTACAATGCAGAAAGCGTCTATGCGGTAGGCTATATGCAAGGAACCACAGGTATTGCCTACAACAAAAAATACGTTAATGGGGAGGTTAACAGCTGGGAGATTCTTTGGAATCCAAAATATAGAGGGAAGATAGCTATGCTTAATAGCAAACAGGAAGTTGTGGGTGCCATAAGTAAATTTATGAGTGGCGAAGTAACTCCACGCTATAGTCATGATATCGAAAATGTAAGCCAGTTATTGATAAAAGAAAAAGAAAATATTGTGGGTTTTTTAGAACCAATTCTTTTAAAAAATCTGCTAGTTTCCGAAGATGTCTGGATTGCTCAGATGTATTCCGGTGATGCCCTAGCCGCCAAAGATGAGAATGAGAATATTGAGTTCATACTTCCTAAAGAGGGTGGCGTTCTCTGGATCGATAATTTTGCGATATTAGCCGCTTCGGACAAGAAATACACAGCTGAGACTTTTATAAACTACATGTTAGAACCGAAAGTCGGTGCAAAAAATACTAATTATGTTTGGTTTGCGAGTTGCAACAAAGCGTCCAAAGAATTCGTCAATGAAGATGCATTAAATGCGGTTCCTTCCTACAGCAAGTATAATGAATTAGACAAGTTCGAATCTTTATCGAAATATGGTGAGCTCGATGACGAAATGAAGCGTCAGATAGATGATCTTTGGGAAAAGCTTATAAATGATTAGCCATGCAAAACTGATAAGAAAACTAATACTTTTTTCTTTTTTATTTGTACTTCTAAGCAAGCACAACGTACGCGCCATGAGTGCCGGTGTCATCGTCCCTGAAAAGTATACAGACGTAAAAGCTGGTGAAAGAGTGTATTTTGAGATTGATCTTAAATATCCTGAAAACCCGTCAAGAAAGGATCTAAAATTGAGCTACCGGGTACTGGACGCGGGTGGAAACATGATAGTACAATCCAAAGTATTAAAGGCAATCGATACACAATCTTCTTATGTTGATTTTTTGGTCATTCCGGAAAATACAGAAAGCGGAGTCTACACTATCAGTATAGGCATTAGCGATTACGACGATTTGGAAAAAGAAGTTTCAGCAAGTTTTAATGTTACTAGTACTAAATCCCCGTTTGAAACATATTTTGTGGTGTTGCTTGGGGGTATTGTGGTGGTGGGCGTTTTGACGGCGGTAGATGTGGGTTTGAAGATCAAAAGAGAGCTTAGGGAATCAAGAAAAGAAGATGAAAAAGAATAAATTCCAAACTTACAATTTAAATAACGTTTAATCTATAGTCCTAATCCAGAACTTAGTTTTGGCGGAGGGGGTGGGATTCGAACCCACGTGCCCAAATTAATGGGCGCTTGGTTTTCGAGACCAGCCAGTTAGGCCACTCCTGCACCCCTCCATAAATCATTTGGTGGCAATCCGTCGCCCGCGTTCCGCGCTCCTGTTGCACCCCAACTCACTAAGTTCACTTCGTTCATTAAGTGTACTGGTGGACCGTGGGGGAATCGAACCCCCGACCTCCGCAATGCGAATGCGACGCTCTAGCCAACTGAGCTAACGGCCCATGTAACACAAAAACCACAAACAAACTTGCGCGGTGCGGATTCTGCCACACAACACCATATGGCGCGCCCGGAGGGACTCGAACCCCCGACCTCAACGTCCGCAACGTTGCGTTCTATCCTCTGAACTACGGGCGCACACCATCATCACAACACCATTATATCTAATTTTGTACTAATAATTTCTAGGGGGAGATTACTACTTATTCTTCTTCAAATCAAACTTATCGAGCACAGATTTATAAGCTTTATCAATAAAAGTCAACGGCTCTTCTTCAAGATATGGTACGAACTTATTCATGGCTTCGACTATTTTTGTTTTGTCTTGTTGTTCGAACCCGATAACAAGACGTGAGGGAAATCCCTCTTTCAGATCTACCGCTAGATATTCTTCACCGGCACTGTAATGTCCGGAAAAGAAAAAGCGCTCAATTTCGTCCCAGTAATATAACCTGTCGTTTATGGTTAACCCGTAAGTACTAATGACATATTTCAATTTTTCTAGCGGGTTCTTAGCCATAACGTGAGACACAAAATAGAGGCTGGCCACGACTAGAATGAGGAAGAATTCTTTCATGAGCACCAACAAGAATACGATGACCACGCCGATTATCAAAAATGTTTTTTGGTAGCGTGGGTCCATGGTGGCAGTGGCAGCTTTAGGAACGCCTTTCCACTCTAATAGTACTTTTTGTGGACCAAGGTTTTCACGGTCTAATTTACCTTTTTCAGGCTCTAATTCTTGGTTTCTTTTGGAGTTTGTGACCCCAAAAAAGTCGGTTAGGTCAGTTACCTTCATACTTAAGTTAAGTATATATCATTTGGGGTGGGGTTTGAAATGCCGTTTTGAAATGCCGTGTAGCCAAAGTGTAGCTTTGGCGGAGGGCTCAAGCAGTTACTTAGTGAGTGTAGCGAACTTAGTAACGCTTAGTCCCGAGCCAAGGCGCTGCCTTGGCGGAGGGTGTGGGATTCGGACCCACGAGCCGGTTTTACCCGACCACGGCTTAGCAAGCCGCTGCATTACCACTCTGCCAACCCTCCATATGGTAACTACGTGCTGTGGTTTCTCACAAGCCACATGCTGCGCCGGTACATTATAATCTATGCCGGTCAAAACTAAAACTCTTTGGCCAAGGTAAAACAACACACTTCTTGGGCTCCGGCACGGTAGAGAGCGTTGGAGGCCTCCAGAAGGGTGGCTCCGGTGGTGCAAATGTCGTCCACAACAAGTATTTTTTGATTATTTAGGTCTTTTTCCACTACAAAAGCGTTTTTCATGTTGGTGAACCTTTGCTGACGGGTTTTTTCGTGCTGGGCAATGGTTTCCTTGGCTCTAATTAAAATGGAATCCTGAAAGTTGATGGAGAACACGGCCGCCACCTCTTTAGCTATTAAACCGGCCTGATTAAAACCCCGTTCCTTTGAGCGGCGTTTGCTCAGAGGAATAGGCGTGACTATGAAGTTTTTGTAGTCTAGATCACATTTTGAAGCTATATTGGCAGCCTCTTTGGCTAGTGCTTTTAGGGAAGCGAAGGTTCTCATACTATATTTTGACTGCATAATACATTTCCTGACGATGCCTTTGTATTCGTAGGCACTGAAGATGCTGGTGGGCGTACCTGTGGGCGCAGTCGCAATAGCGGACATGCACTGTGAATGGGTTTTTCCTTTGAGAGACGGTTTATCGCACACAATACAATAGTAGTGTCTAGCGATTTTGCATTCTAAAAGACAGGTTTTACAAATATCTCCATAGTTCTTGCCGCAGTAGAAGCATTTTGGGGGAAAGAGTGTGTTTAGTATGTTTTCCATGGACTATTTGCATTTTATTAAAACAATAGCCATTTAAAACAACTAAAACTCTAGTGGTACAAGATACTTTCTTGGTGGCAATCCGTCGCCCGCTAAGTAGCTTGGTGCACCCTTCGGGTACACCAACTGACTAAGTTCACTACGTTCACTAAGTCATTTGGTGG
>CAZHRD010000031.1:0-7282 GCA_964533985.1 uncultured Candidatus Saccharibacteria bacterium
ATATCAAAAAACTCACCTGTCTCCCCCGCTAACACGGTTTCAAGCGCGCCACCCTTGGCATAAGCAACCACGGGTGCGCCACAGGCCATAGCTTCAAGAGGTGTGATGCCAAAATCTTCGTACTGAGTCACTATCAAAGCCCGGCTTTTTTTGTAGAGCACAGTCTTATCTTCGTCAGAAATATACCCGACAAACTCAATGCTGTTTGCACCGTGGGCTAACTTTTTCAACCTGGGCAGATCCGGGCCGTCTCCGGCCACCTTTAACGTTACCCCCAAGTTCCTGCAAGCCTCCACGGCAATATCAACTCTCTTCCAAGCTGCCAATCTGGTTAGAACCAAATAATAGTCTTCTCTTTTAAGTTCTACGTCCGGTTCAAACTGCCCGATATCAATGGCAGGGTAAACTATCTTGGACTCGCGGTTGTAATACTTTTTGATCCTGTCCTGCGACGTGTTGGAATTTGTTAAAAAGAAATCAGGCCGGGTTGAGACCACTTTATCCCACAGTCTCAAATGCGAAAGGGGCAGCCTCAAAAACATCCCGCCAAGCTTTTTAAATATGCAAAAACTTCCAAGTCCACCATAATTTTCGTTTTCAAAATAAACCTCGGGCTCCCAAATCATTCGACCCACCGTACTCATATAACATATGTGCAAAGTCTTGGGCTGCGTGATTACGCCGTGAGCAAAACGTGAAGATATGGAAATTACCACATCGTAGTCATTAAAATTAAAACTTTCCAGGGCTAATATATAAAACAAAAACGGCGCGTAAACTCTGTTTAAACTTTTCTTAAAAGGAAACCTTTGCATAAACGATGTTTCCAATTTAATACCGTCTTTAGCGCACTTATCCTTCCACACCTTAGTGGCCATGGTTGTATATAGGGGAGCATCAGGAAATATCTTACATATATCCATAATTACTTTTTCGTGCCCACCATGCTGAATCAGATCGTCACACACTAAAGCTATCTTCATAGTCAAATTCTACTAAAGTTTGGGAGTTTGATAAAATGGAAGAGTGAAAATAGGATTAAATGGGCAAAAACTTCTTATTAGCAAACTGGCCGGTCCCGAGGTTTATACGTTCAATACTTTCAAGGCCATTTCAAAAGTTGACCGGGAAAATAAATATGTAGTCTATTTTGATAAGGCACCGGATAATGACTTTTGGATCGAACTGACACAAGGCAACTCCAACTTTTCTTATGTGGTCGTGCCTAAATTATTATCCTGGACGCACATGGGTTTAGCTTTGGAACTTTTCAGAAACCGGGTGGATGTGTTTTTTGGTGCGACTCATACCATGCCGGTAATAAAACCTAGAAAAACAAAATTTGTGTCCATGATCCATGGACTGGAATATAAGGTAAATAAACAATTCGAAACCTCTCCGTTTAAACTGTTAATTCACCCGATCATTTTGTGGTGGGTGCTGGCTTTTTCAAAAATCATCATTGTGCCGTCAAAAGCCACCAGAGACGCCATTGTTTCGAAAAATTGGTTATTTGTTGATAAGGATAGGATAAGAGTAGTAGCGGAGGGTGTGGCTGACTTTTTCTATAAACGTGAGATGGAGGAAACAACAAAAATTAGAAATAAGTACAATGTAGGTTCTGCCCCCTACTTTATTTTTGTCTCAACCATTCAACCAAGAAAAAACATTCCCAGAATGGTACATGGTTTTAGTCAGGCAGCCGCCGAGAACGAAGCACTGAAAGATTATAAGATCTTAATTTCCGGGAAACTTGGTTGGCTGTATCAAGATTCTTTGGAGGCTCCAAAAAAGTATAATGTTGAAAAACAAGTCATGTTTTTAGGGTTTACCCCTGATGAAGATTTACCTGGACTTTTATCAGGAGCTGAGTATCTTATAAGTTGCTCGCTTGACGAAGGTTTCGGATTGCCGCTACTGCAAGCCATGGCTTGTGAAACTCCGGCTATTGTTTCTGATATTCCGGCCTATAAGGATCTTGGGACAGACAATCAAATTTATGTTGACCCCAACAATGTAGACAGTATTAAAAAAGGGTTCCTGGAAGCTTCCACAAAAACCAAAGCTCAATCTGAAACACAGCTTAAGATTAAGACCGCCAAGGAAACTTCTAAACAATACACATGGGAAAAAGGCGCCACTCAGTTAGTTACCTTTTTTGAAAGCTTGGTTAAACACTTGTAAAGTAATTTCGGCCGCCTTGGTCCAATCGTATATAGACACCTGCTTGTATCCCCTTTCAACATAATCATCTTTTATGTTCATATCCAACAAAAGCAGGTTTACCTTTTTGGCCATATCTTCCGGTTTGTAAGGATCAAAATACAACACCGAATCCCCATAAACTTCCCGGTGGCAATCTATATCAGACAACGCCGCCGGCAACCCCACCGCCATACCCTCAAGGGCTGTTAGACTGAATCCTTCTTTGAAGGCAGCCATGACATAGGCCCGTGCGTGCCGTCTTAAGGCAATAATTTCCTCGTCGGACACAACCATATCTGACTTGTTATCCGGATCTGAGAAGGCCAGCACCAAAATATCATTTGCCAAACCCTCCCCCTTAACCCGCTCATATATTCGTTCCGAAAACTTATCACGCTTACTGGCCAACACCAATTGCCCCCTGAAAGTATATTTATCTCTTAAGATCTTGTACATTTCTATCAGTCCATCCACATTTTTGTGTTCGTACATACTACCCACACTTAAAATATATTCTGCGCCCACACCGTATTTTTCTAAAACCTTAAGGTCATCGGTGGTCTCCTTAACATAGTCCGGATCAATACCTTCGTAGGCCAAGACATATTTATCCGGTTTTATACCCTTAATATGTGTTTTGAACTCCTCTAAAACTGTCTTGGATGGCACAATGACTTTGTACGATCGAAACACCGCCCACCAAAACACAAACCGATAAATAATCTTTTTAATTTTGAAATACCACATGGGAAGTGTGGTCCCTTTTTCCGTACTATATGTGTGCATGATCATATCCGGTATGGCGGTCACAATCTTTTTGGGGTAGAGAATAGGAATATTAAAATGAGGTACGTAGAAAAGGTCCAAGCCCTCACTCAGTATTTTAAGTAAAAAAGTTGACTGCTCGGCAAAAGAGTACAACATATAATTAGCCGGCACTTTCTTGAAATTCTTATTTTGAGGTTGGTACGAACTGTAGCCCTCATCGTTTAGGAAAATAACATACTCATTTTCTTGGTCCACTTTCTCCAAATGCTGCACAATATTTTTGGTGTATCTTCCCGGACCGGCTTTACCATAGAATCTGGCATCGATACCTATCTTCATAAGGAGATTATAACAAAATGATAAAATACATAGGTGGAAATTAAGTCTTTTAAAAAGTCGTTTACCAAGATCTCGTATGTAGGCATTGGAAATATGATTAACGCGGCCTTAGGCTTTGCCTTTTTATCGATAGTGGCCCGAGCGTTGGAAGTGGACCAGTTTGGTAGGTACGCGTTATTAGTGAGTTTGCTAATCTTTCTTTCCCGCGTCATGGATTTTGGGACCAACTCAACTTACGTGGCTAAATCTATCGCCACCCAAGATAAAAATCTGACTAATCATTTTGTATCCGTGAAGATCGTGCTGTTTGTGGTGTCTGTATTGGTGTCTTTGATCCTGCTTTTTTTATTTAAACTCAACTCCCCGGCCATCGTCATTACGTTTATTTTAGGTTTGCTTTTTTACGGGCTTAACTACACTCTATTTGGTCTTTTTCAAAGGCTAGAAAATTTCCCCATACTGGTTTTACTTAACTCTATTCCGGCTCTTATCAAAGGTGTGTTTGCTTTTTTAATATTTTTTGGCTACGTAGATTTTTCGTTCGTGAATTTCTTTATGGTGTTTTCTTTGTCGATTGGCCCCAGCGCCCTGTTATATATTTTTCTCCCCCATGACCTGAAAAATATCAAGCTGGACTTTTCCAAAATCGGTTTTACTATAAAACAAGCCCTATCTCCGGGAGTGTCCCAACTTATTAACGAGGGCTTTTCGGCAGTGAGCAATTCTTTGGCCCGAATTTACTCCAGTTTTACCAGCGTGGGTATTTTTTCACTGGCAGACAAAATCTCCAGCATTTTTGTACTGGTTTCTTTTACGATTTTCACGGTGCTTTTACCTAAAAACGCCATGAGAAAAAAAGAAGATAAAGGCTACGATTTTAAAGAGACTTTGATTTTAGCGGTGGGGGTTTTGTGTTTGTCAGTGCTTACCATCGTCGCGGCCAAGTTTTTTGTACCCTGGTTTTTCCAACACAAATATGACGAATCTTTGATCTTACTAAATATCATGGTCATGGCCGGAGCCGTAAGCGCTATTCACACGTTTATGGAAAACTACTTTTTTGTGGAAAACAAAACTCACTATCTGGCTTTTATTTCCGGGGGTAAGTTGGCGTTGCTGTTGTTGTTATCGATGATATTAATTCCGCTATTTTCTCTTAAGGGGCTTGCCCTGTCTCACTTAACCGCCGCCACAGTCACATTGCTGGTCATGATATCCCTCATGAGGTCAAAGAAGGCTACTCAACCGTCTCAAACACCGATATCCGACTTATGAGTTCTTGCTCCTGCGCGTAGAGCTGGTTAATGTCTACGGCGGCGGTAGGCTTTTCTTTATACTTCCCAATCTCGTCCCTGATCTTGATCAACTCGTCCTTGTCGTCACTAAGATCAGATTCGTAGTACCACAAAATATAGTCTCCCCGCTCACCCACAATGATGGGTTTTTTATACAGAGGGATGTCTTCTGAAAATCTGCCCTTCTTTCCAAGAATAACCAGTCTTCTATCGTACAGTCTAAGAGGCATCCTGCCCTTGCCGGGCTCAAAATCTATGATAGTGAACGGGCTGTCTGTGTAAAATAGGACCAATGGCTGCTCCACCCTATCAATGTAAAACATTGATTCAGTCCCAAGAACATCATCTTTTAACTGCATAAGCTCAGCCTCAGCCCCGGTAAGGTCCCCGGTATAAACCAGATCTTTATTATAAAATAGGTAAGTTAAATAAAAGACGGTGGCCACAAATATTAATAAGAACTCTGTGTTGCTATGTTTTAGAATTTCCAAGCGGTCTGAGATTACTTTGTAGACCTCCTGAATAAAAACGCCCACCATAATAGCCGCGGCGGGATAAAGCGGAATGATGTACCAGACAATTTTCGAGCTTGCGACTGAAAAAGCTACAAAAATAACAGAGAACCACAACAAAAACACCGCATACATCTTTTCTTTTTTGAAAGTTTTTATGATAAACATGGGTAACGCTCCGATAAATGCCAAAAACCATACTCTCATACTCACCCGCATCACAATTACATACCAAAAAAGCGGCTGTCCTTTATCCTCAATAGCCTGGGTGGCCCGGTTAAAAACGTGATAGATCAAGTACTTGTCTATGAAGGCTAGCCCGTAGGCGGCATACATCGTCAAATGCCAAGGTAGGGCAATGGCTAGGGATCCAGCTAACATGCAGGCGTATGTCCACAGCAATTTCTTAAAGTCGCGTTCTTGCTTAGTAAAATGCAAATACAAATCGTAGGCGGCCATAATTACAAACGGGAAAAACCCAACCACGCCTTTAGCCAGCACAGCCAATCCGGTACTAAGACCTGCCAGCAAATATATGATGAGCCTGTTTTTTTCTTTAGCCATCAAAAATAAGTAAATGCCTAAAGTAATAAAGAAGGTAGCGGCTACATCAATCATGGCTGTGCGAGAGTAATACAAAAAATGAACCCCAGTGACCAAAGAAAAGGCTGAAAAATAAGCTGCCATCCTCCCAAAATATTTTTTAGAAAGTAAGTAGACCAAGATTACAGTCCCAAAACCAAATATAGCCGAGGGTAGCCTGGCGGCCAAACTTGACGCACCCATAAACTTCATGAAAAAGGCCATAAACCACATCATGAGAGGCGGTTTTTCAAACCATACTGCGCCGGGTTTCCAGTACATGGTAACGTATTCGCTTTTTTCAACCATATTTTTTGCGATTTTGGCATAAATAGCCTCGTCCCAAGGAATGAGGTGGTTTGCCCCTAAACCGATGAAAATTAAAAATAAGCTTATAGGTATGAGCAGAATCAGGTTGGCCTTATTAGACTTTGTAAAGAATTCGAAAATTTGCTGTAACGAAACTTTTTTTCTAACCATAGAAAGACTGTACAAATAGTAGATAAATAATATAAGCCAAAAATATTCAGTGTTGTAAGAATAAAATATACCGGCCACAAAAACTCCCAACAAAGTGGAAAAGATAGCCGACATCACCAACTTATCTTTTTTGTCGTCCATTCTCAAAGCCCCATACAAAGGCACACCCAGTAGCACAAAAACGTACAACACCACCAGCGATAGTCCAACCAACCCGGTTTCAGCCATGGCTTCGCCCCAAATGGTATGCGCCGGAACTCTGGTGTTTAAAGCCGCCGGATCGCGTCCAAAAAAGGTAGCTGCAATGTCAGTCTTACTAAAGTGTTCGAAAAATCCGCCATAGCCTCCCCCTAAAATAGGATGCTTTTCAAAAATCTGGTACGAACCCTTGATCAACATGATGTGGCTAGCAAATGAATCTAATCGATAATGAAAATTATCCTTAATGTAGGCTCTGAAAGGACTGGATTTTATACTGTATTCTCTCACAACCGGAATTAAGATCAGCACTATGGTTATTAATAAATAGTAGACACCCTTTTTGCCGAACTTTCTAATGAGCGCTAAAAAGACAAAGGTTATAAACGAAACCAAGGCTATGATCCAGGAGGTGCGGGAACTGGTTAAGAGCAACATACCCGTCATTAACATAAAGGCACTCAAGTACCCCAGTTTCTTTTTGATACCATCTTCGACCAGTATAAACACACCCGTAAGCGGTAATAAACACGCTAGCAGTGAAGCAAAATGATTCACATCCCAAAAAGTGGAACCGACTCTAGCCACATGCCCCGGCACATTCCACAGCGCCCCTATAATAAAATTGTATTTAGTGTACAAAAACAGCTGAAAAACCCCAAAAAGTGTTAAGACCACGGCTAATTTAATGTAAAACCTAATTAGATCCACAAGCTTCTGCTCTTGGCCAAAATAGTTTTTGTACAAAATAAAACCCAAGGCGACGATAGTAGTAAAAAACGCCAACAACTGCAGGCTGGCGGTGAGGTTTTTTGAAAAGACAATGGATAGCGCGCGCACCAACCAAAGAAGCGATAACACCAAAATTAGCGGATCATTTAGGATCTCAACATACTTTTTTAA
>CAZHRD010000032.1:0-7153 GCA_964533985.1 uncultured Candidatus Saccharibacteria bacterium
TACTTTGATCAGAGTTTACTTATCCACTGACGAACTTGGCTTGCCCTACACACCTGCTCAAGCCTGGAGACCTCAAGCTGTATTTAAACAAGCTACAAGATCTTTACTGCTTAACTTGATAAAGATAGGGAATATGGCTATTTGGTTAGCGGTTTATATACCTTTAATAGCCGTACTCTGGCTCGTATATATTCTTATTAAGCGCGTCCTAGCAAAGAAAAAAACCTCTTCACAAAAATAATACCCGGTGGT
Source organism: uncultured Candidatus Saccharibacteria bacterium (assembly GCA_964533985.1). Classification (GTDB taxonomy): domain Bacteria; phylum Patescibacteriota; class WWE3; order UBA101185; family UBA10185; genus CAYSWS01. The sequence goes on from CAZHRD010000032.1 coordinate 253, forward strand.
ATAATTATCCTATAGTAACAACTGCTCAATCCTGCAGTTATTATTCAAATACTCATAACAAATGCACAGGAGGTGCAAAATGAAAGAAAGACAAGGAAATTTTGTTGGCACGATACTTGCATCACTTATTGTTTTCTTTCTGTTTGTTTTACCGGTAGTAATTGTCACCACCGGATCTATAACCATTCCAACCGGGATGGGAAATATTGAAATAGGTCTCGAAACAATTCGTGGCTTTTTCAAATACGGGTTCGTGGTATTCATCTTCTTTGTCTTTGTTGCATTTATAAAGACGAAAGGGAGGGCATAAAAATGTCGCACTCCAAGAATCCGGTAAAGGTCAAGGAGCTTGAGAAGGCTCTAAAAGCTTTAGGTCGAGGAACTTTAAAAGAAATTGCCAAGAAAATGGACGAACAATTTCCTAAAATGAACCTTCGACACTGGGAAACTGACGAAATCTTAACTCTTAGCCAAGGAGAACCTTGGATGACCCAAGATGCGTCAGAGCCCAACGAGTATGTCTTCACCGAAAGTAAAAGCGAGGGAAACGCTCTCCGCATTAACCGATGGTGGGACAATTAAACCCCAGACGCAAACGTTTAGGCATCTGCCTACAACAATTGCTCTGGGGTTTTTTATTTGCCAATATTTCTAAATCCGGGAAAATCGTTCCAAATACAGCTAGTTAGGCGCTATCAGTTTATACAAAACCGCGCTCAACTCGCCATCCACAAAAAAGGCTTTTTCTGCGTGGTAATAATCTTCCAACGTTTTATCTCCCATCTCAACCTGCATTTCTGCTGGTATTTCCACCACATCCTGATTATCTAGCACATAAATAAAGTACTCGGGTAGGTAATTGGTGCCGGGGACAGTGTAGTCAACGCCGCGTAAATAGTATTGTGCAACTGTGTCGTTGTCGTTGGTGTAAATTTTTTGGATGTTTTTGTTCGAAAATACGTAAGCCGCAATCTGGTCCCATCCTCTTTGATAGGGGAAACCGTACATAAAAAGGTGATAGTTCTTGTTTACTTTAGATATTTCGGTCAAAAATCTGCTAGTGTCCTTCCACGGATAACCCTTATTTATACTTGGAACGAACGTAAACACGTCGACAATCAATAAAAGTCCAAAGATCCATAATAATAAGGCATAAAAATATTGTTTTTGAGTTTTTTCCTTTATAAATCCTAAAAAATCGACCATACCCACGCTAATAACAATGATTAACGGAATAAAATAGTTGTGGATGTGAGTGCCGGGGTTCGAAAATATGAACTGAAAGGCTACGAATGGGACTAAAAACCAGAATAAGAGTAGGTTTCTATCCCATTCGTTCCTTTTTAGTAGGAAAGGGATGATAAAAACGCTTAAAAAGGCCCAGATAGCGTGGGGATTATAAACCCAAAATGTATACCAGCTGGCGTTTTTTCCATATTCGAACCCGCTTAGGCGTCTGTTGACATAATTTACCGTATTACCGGCAAAAAACCCGCGAATAATATAGGGCACATAGAATATGCCTGCCACCAAGAAAGCCGGTAATACGTAATAAACGGCGATTTCTTTAATAATACCTATGCTATCATCTTTATGATCTAAAAACACCTTAATCAGGATAAAAGACACAGCGACGTCAAAAAACACGGCATCGTAGTGGCATAAATAGGCTAAACCCATGAAAACAGCTGAAATAATGGCGTACTTCTTCCTCTCCGCGTTCGCGCCCTTGCAATCTGCGTACAGCAACACAAAATACACCGACAGTAAACCAAACAGTATCAAAAAGCTTTGATATTGAATTGTTCTTGAAAAAGCGATGAAAAAGCCGTTTAACCCAAAAAGAGCGGTAGCAATAAGAGCGGCTTTATTTCCGGCAATCTTTTGTACCACCAAATACAACGCCGCCACAGCCAACGTCCCAGCAATGGCAAAGGGAATTCTGGTATAAAATTCGTCATAACCGCCTAAAACCTTCTCCATACCCCAAACCACCGCAAACTGGACCGGGCCTTTTCGTTGGTTCATGAAAAACTCAGAAGCGGGAACAGTCTTATCTAAATAAAAAGTCTTGGTTTCATCGCCATAAAAATTCGAGTACCCCAAATCCCAAAATCGTAGAAAAAATGACAATATGAGAATAATAAAAAGAAGATACGGTTGCGTTTTAAGTTTTTTAACACTCTTTAAAATGTCTTTTACCATGGTGTGTTTGTTTTAGTTTCTACACCGTGCTCAGAAAGAAGCTTTTCTACCTCTAAAGCCGCCATCGTGCCAAAACCGGCGGCTGTGATAGCTTGTTTGTACCTATAATCAGCTACGTCTCCAGCTACAAATACGCCTTCTTTTGACGAAAACACATTATTGGTAACCACAACGTAATTTTTTTGATCTAAGTCTATGAAACCTTTTAAAAATTCTGTATTCGGTCTATGCCCAATCGCTAAAAACAAACCTTGCACGACTAATTCCGATTCTTCGTTGGTTTCGTTGTTAATGATCTGTAAGCCCTCAACCTGAAACTGCCCCAACACTTCTTTGACCTCCGTGCAGCACAATAACTCTATCTTTTCGTGAGCAAGAACTCTATCTTGCATGATCTTGCTGGCTCTAAGACCGCCCTTATCTTTTCGAACCAAAATATAAACTTTTTTAGCAAATCTGGTTAAAAACAAGGCCTCCTCCATAGCCGAATCACCTCCACCCACCACCGCCACATCCTTGCCATTAAAAAAGAAGCCGTCGCAAGTAGCACAAGCTGAAACTCCTTTACCTATCAACCGCTGTTCACTCTCCAAGCCCAACCATCTAGCCGAAGCCCCGGACGCAATGATTAGAGTCTTACCTGTAGTTTCTGAGCCATCCTCTAACTTTACGCTAAAACCCTCTCCGAACGAGCCTGTAATACCGGTGGCGTTCAGATTCTCAAACATAGCCCCAAACCTTTTGGCCTGAGTTCTAGCGTTTTCGACTAACTTAGGCCCCATAATTCCATTTGGAAAACCGGGGAAATTCTCCACATCCGTAGTGGTCGTCAACTGACCTCCAGGAGGATTCCCAGCTAAAACCAACGTATTTAATTGCGCTCGGGAAGTATAAATAGCGGCCGTTAAACCTGCCGGACCACCACCTAAAATAATGACATCAAAACCGGTCTTTTCCATTTTTTTAGTATAGCACAGCGGTAAAGATGTATAATTACTCCATGAACACCCTACTGCTACATGTCCAAGGTTCGAGGATGTACAATTTCACAATATTTCCACCTCATCTATATATCTTTAACGACAGGGTAGTGTACAAAAAACGCCACATCCTCACTCACGATGAATTCAGCATTCACTACCGACATATTTCCCAAGTTAATCTGATTAATTTTATTTATCTTTACGCCCACGTCGAAGTGGCTACCACTGCCGGTCAACGCTTCATAAAAGTGCATTGGATTCCAAAAAAGAAGGCTAGAATGGCCAAAAAGATCATCGAAGAAAAAGTGCACCAGATTCATAGTAAAGACCAAAGAACCCCCGAGGAGGGCGGACAGGACTCAGGTTACGTACAAGACTTTGAAAAATCACTTAAAAGATTGAACGAATTACAAAGCATTGGCAAGATCACGCAAAAAGAATTCAAGAACAAACGAAAACAGCTTTTGAAAAAACATTATTAAGTGTGTAGAATATCTAAGTTGTAATGCGCGGGAATAGCTCAGCTGGCTAGAGCGCCTCCCTTCCAAGGAGGAGGTCGCGGGTTCGAATCCCGTTTCCCGCTCCACTACAAAAGTGTGCGCCTGTAGCTCAGGGGATAGAGCAGTGCCCTTCTAAGGCAAAGGTCGGGGGTTCGAATCCCTCCAGGCGCGCCAAAGTGAATTAACATGGACGATTGTATATTTTGTAAAATCATAAAAGGGGAAATACCAAGCTACAAAGTGTTCGAGGATGAAGACGTGTTTGCATTTTTGGACATTAAACCGGGGACGAAAGGGCATACATTAATAATTCCCAAAAAGCATTATGAGAATATTTTTGACATTCCTGAGGAACTTTTAGGGAAAGTGTCTACTGTCGCCAAGAATTTGGCTATAAAATATGAGAAAATTCTGGGAGCCGATGGCTTTAACCTCATACAATCGTCCCGAGAATGCGCTCAACAAGAGGTGGACCACTTTCATATGCACCTTTTACCAAGATACAAAGGCGATAAACTGGATCTTTGGCTTTCTAAAAAACAAAATCCTATTGAGGACAATTTGGAAGAAACCTGCAGATTATTGTCCTAACAACCTCATGTTTGTATAATACAAAAGCACAGTGCGCAAAGTGCGCGTAGTGTGACCAAGTAGCGTGGGCGAGTGGCGGAATGGCAGACGCGACAGACTTAAAATCTGTTGTCCTTTTGGACGTGAGGGTTCGACTCCCTCCCCGCCCACCAAATAACTTAGTGAGTGAAACGAACTTATGTCAAAACCAATCATCAAAAAACTAGAAAATGGATTGAGAGTTGTTTACGTCCCTTTTGAAGGCATAGATTCGGCCACATTTGAACTCATTGGCCGCGCCGGCGCGCTTTGGGAAAAACCAGAAGAACTAGGCATGGCTCACTACATAGAGCACTTAGCCTTTGATGGTACTAAAAAATACCCTGATCCGGAAATATTCAGAGGACTAATTGAAGATATCGGGGGCAGTTTAAACGCATATACAGACTACTTTGAGGTGAACTACCAGGTAAAAGTCGTTAAAACAGAAATGGATAGAGCTTTTGACTTTCTTTCGCAGCAAGTCATATACCCCTTGTTTAGAAGTGAAGACATTGAAAAGCAAAGAACCATAATAACTCAGGAACATCAAATGTATTTGGATGACCCTGTAACTAGTTTTTCGCTTAATTCAGACAAATATATTTTTTCTAAAGGCAGCCGACTACAGTCTCCTGTCATTGGAACTTTTGAAACTATAAATAGTATGGATCAGGATCAATTCAGAAACTATTTTGCACGAAATTACACCGCTGACAACTTTGTATTGAGTATTTGCGGAAACGGAGTAGAAGATGAGGTTTACAAGTTGGCTCAAGAATATTTTTCGGGGATGCCTTCCGGAAATAAGAACGAGTATCTTCAGGATCATTACAAAGACGAGCACGTTATCTACACTGAAGAAACAGACAAAGTAAAACAAGCGACTATTTCTATATTATTTCCGGCGGCTGATGCTTATCATCAAAATTTTTATCCAACAAAATATTTGGAGCGAATTTTTGGTGGCTCTTTTTCTTCAAGGCTTTTTAGTGAAATCCGACAAAAAAGAGGGTTGGCTTATAACGTCAGGGATTCTTACCGTGCCGAAGTTCCCTACGGAATCTTTAGTCTTATCGCCCAAGTCGATCCGAGTAACGTGGCTAAAGTTATTAAATTGATGAAAACAGAAGTAGAAAAAATAGTTGATAAGGGTATTACACAAGAAGAATTTGAAAGGTCCCGAAAATCTATTGCATCCTGGTATGTTTTTAGCAACGAATCTCCCAGAAAACGAGTGCACACACAGGGAATCTTAGTTTTAGAAGACCACGAAGACGAAACCTACGAAACCATGCTCCAAAACTATATGGCAGTAAAATTAGAAGACGTTAATCAAATGGCCAAAGAGGTTTTCTCGCATCATCCAAAATTTATGGTACTTTCCAACAAAATAACCGACGAACAAGTCCTAAATGCCTGGAACTCCTAACTGTGATAACATAATTTCGTGAAAAGAATTAAACTCGAGCACGTCCTAGTTATTCTCATTTTCCTTTTAGTCGGCGCCGGCGTTTACATAAACGTTAGGCAGCAACTTTCCATAGATAGATCAAAACTACCCGAGAAAGTTGAGGAAAATAAGGGTTTTCAACGCTGGATCACTAATTTAAAGAATAAAGGGCTCGATTATGTTGATGCGGATGAGTTTTCGTTGGTCGAAGAAAACGAGATTTATAACACCAGATGGATGCAGGTTTTTTCTTTGGACGAAAAGGGTAGGCAAGAGGAATTTGAAAAAAACATTACCGACCATCAAAATTTGGATAACGTAATTTTTTCGCCTAGTGAACGGTTATTTATCGATTATAGAAACATGAAACGTGACGGGTACAAAGCTAACGAAGTTCATTTTTACGGCGTGCGGGACGATAAAATTATTGATGCTCGAATATTAGATTGTAACCCCGATGCAAATTGCTACTTTGACCGGGCCTACTTTTTAAGTAACGATGTTTTTGTAATTTCCGAATTTTCCAGGACTATAGATAAGCATGATGCCACTGCACCTGCATGTCCAATCGACACCAAATGCGAATATTCGATAAAAATACATGTCATTGACCTCATAAATAATTCCCGCTTGGTGTATGAGTCAAAACCGTTTAAGATTATATTAAGTGAAGTGATACCGGAACTATGATCGAACAACTGCCTGAAAAAGAAGATAAGTTTGAAGCTATTAAAGAGCATAAATTTGCCATCATCGGTGGGGTGGTGCTTTTTTTGGTGGTAATCTCCTTTATTTTGTTGATCTCCGGACGACAGGACTGCGAAATAGTGTCTTTAAAAGAGGGCGTAGTGCAAACGTGCCATTGCAAAGGGATGGTTGTGACCGTGAAAAGTATTTCCAATAGCGGCGAAAGAAAAACCGTCTGTATTGGGGTACCGGCTGATAAAGTTAGGTATAGTAGGTAGGGGTAGGGTGGTGGCACGAGAGTCCGCAGGTTTGCTTTGTGATAAAATAGGCACTGCGTAGATGCCTCTGCTTGGTTTTCAGAAAGAGTATCGGGGTGTAGCTCAGTTGGTAGAGTGCGCGGTTTGGGACCGTGAGGTCGCTGGTTCGAGTCCAGTCACCCCGACCAGAATGGGCATGGTATGGAC
>CAZHRD010000033.1:0-7136 GCA_964533985.1 uncultured Candidatus Saccharibacteria bacterium
AAAACCCTACGATTATTCTGCAGTTGTTGACACGGCGGTTCTTAACAAGGTATGATTGTATCATACTATACATTCATCAACGAGTTATAAATTGTCTTAATAAATTATCAAAGGAGTAATATGCTTTCTAATAAAATCCAAGAAATTATTTCCGGGAATTTAATTGTCGAACAAGATGAGGTAGAAATTTCTAAAGGAACCAATCTTTGTAGTCTAGTTGATAAGCTTGTTTACAACGCTGTTTTTGGCACTGTAGAAGACAAAGTAGCCGCAAGGTGGCTGATTTGGGAAGTTGCCCGATTAAAAGGCATTATACCGTCATCGATCAATGATCTTTATATGGCCCGGGGAAAGGAAGAGCTTCCTTTGGATTTTACTGTGCCAGCCATCAATTTGCGGGCTTTAACTTATGATTCAGCTAAAACTGTTTTTAACACCGCAAAAAAATTAAACGCAGGTGCATTTATTTTTGAGTTGGCCAGAAGCGAGATGGGCTACACGGACCAAAGTCCTTCTGAGTATATCACTACTATTTTAGCCGCAGCTATAAAAACCGGTTGGGAGGGACCAGTTTTTATTCAGGGCGATCATTTCCAAACTAAAAAAGCCTCTCCGGGAGTACCGGCAGAAAATGAGATTGAGATCATAAAATTACTTATTCAAGAGGCCATTCACTATGGATTTTTTAATATCGACATCGATACCTCTACTTTAGTGGATCTGGAAAAACCCACCGAAGCACAACAACAAGAACCAAACATTAAATACTCAGTTGAATTGGCTAAATCGGTCAGAGAAATCGAACCAAAAGGCATAACCATTTCTTTGGGAGGGGAAATTGGGCACATAGGGGGTAAAAATAGCACTGTTGAAGACTTCACCGCTTACGTAGAGGGCTTTAACGCCAAAATAGGCAGTGTGACCGGTATGAGCAAGATTAGCATCCAAACCGGCACAAGCCACGGGGGAGTTGTGCTACCGGATGGTACTTTAGCTGATATAAATGTTGATTTTGGTGTGCTTCTAACTATTTCACGAGCTTGCAGACAGTTGGGCATGGGGGGAGCCGTGCAACACGGTGCCTCAACTCTTCCTGATGAATATTTCAATCAATTTACTAAATCTGAAGCCGTAGAAGTTCATCTAGCCACCGGATTTCAAAATCTGATTATGGACCATAAGGACTTTCCTAAAAAATTGCTGGAAGAAATTTATAGCTGGCTCGATGAAAACAAGCAAAGTGAAAAAGGGGAAGGTCAAACTGATGAGCAATTTTATTACAAGCTTCGTAAAAAAGCTTTGGGTCAATTCAAGAAAGATTGCTGGAACATAGAAAAAGGCGCCAAAGATAAAATCATGGCTGATCTGGAAAAAAGATTTGAATTCTTGTTTACGCAGCTAAATATAATCGATTCCAAAAAGTATGTTTCTCGGACCATAAAGCCGGTTGAGATTAAAAAATGCTTGGCTGATTTTTCCTTGGATACAGTTACTAAAGGGGCTGTTAAGGGATTATCTGATTAGCCAAAAATATAATGAAAACTAAAATACTTATCAACGGCTACGGTCGAATAGGCAGGATACTTCACAGAATGATCATTGCCAACGGCGACTGCCAATTTGAAGTGGGAGCCATAAATAGCCGCGCCGATGCTGAATCACACGCTTATTTACTGAAACATGATTCTGTTTATGGAATCTTGCCTAATAGCGTTAAACACGGTAAAAGCTACCTCTCAGTTGACGGCCAAAGAATGAAAGTATTTGTGAATAAGGATCCGGGAGAGATTAATTTGGCAGAGCTTGGTATCGATATTGTGGTGGAGTCCACCGGAAAGTTCAAGGACAAAGAGAACTGCCAAAAACAGTTGGAGGCCGGAGCCAAAAAAGTTGTGATATCGGCACCTGGCAAGGATGAAGACGCCTCTATTGTCATGGGCATTAATGACCGCACCTACAATCCAAAAAAGCACCATTTGATATCTAACGCCTCATGCACTACAAATTGCTTAGCGCCACTGGTGAAGGTGCTGGATGAGAATTTCGGGGTTGGTTATGGTCAAATGACAACCATCCACTCTGTCACTAGAACACAAACCATGGTCGATGCCAGCAGCTCCAGCATAAGGAGGGGCAGATCCGCCTTAAATTCGATGATTCCAACCTCAACCGGAGCCTCCGAAGCTATCGGTAAAATATTTCCTCATTTGGATGGAAAAATCAAAGGTATATCCGTAAGAGTGCCTTTTACGACGGTGTCCTTAGTCGATCTTGTGATTAGCCTAAAATCAAAAACCTCAGCCGAAGAAATAAACCAAGCCTTTGAGAAAGCTTCAAAAAAAGAACTAAAAGGTATTCTTGGGATTTCCATGGAACCTCTAGTTTCGGTTGATTATGTGGGTGAAAGCAGATCCGCCGTGGTGGACGGCTTATCCACCAGTGTGGCTAACAGTAAATTCGCCAAAGTTTTAGCTTGGTACGATAACGAGTGGGGTTACACGAGAAGGCTTTTTGACCTTGTGAACATGATAAGCCGGAAGTTATAATAGCTTCATGAAAACTAAAAAATTCACTATTCTCCATTCAAATGACATGCATGGAGATTTTCTCACTGATGACAAAAAGGAAAGGGGGAGACTTGTTGGGGGCCTAGCTCTACTTTCCGGATATATAAATAAGGTGCGAAAAGAAGAAAAGAATGTTTTTTTTGTGATTGCCGGCGATATGCTTCAGGGCTCACTGATAGATTCTGAGTATAAGGGAGCGTCCACAGTTGAGCTCATGAACTATCTTTCGCCCGATGTAGTGACTTTAGGAAATCATGAAATTGACTACGGTCTTCCTCATCTTTTATTTTTGGAAAAAGTGGCTAACTTTCCCATTGTAAACGCCAATATTTACATTAAAAAGTACAACAAGCGCATGATGAATCCTTATTTAATTCTGCAAAAAGATGGATTCGATATTCTCTTTACGGGAATCATTACCGAAAAAATTATGGATTCCTTGAAACAAGATAAGCTGGTTGGTAGTTTTGTGTCTTTGGAAGAGGCTAGCCAAGAAGTCGGAAAAATTTGCAATGCTTATAAAAATGATGACATCGATCTGACTATTTTATTAACTCATATTGGCTATGAGGCTGATCTTGAATTGGCTGCACTCCTCAAACCCGAATGGGGGGTTGATATGATACTTGGCGGACATTCGCACACTTTTTTGGAGAAACCGGCTGAGGTAAATGGCATTCTAATCGCCCAAGCCGGCGTGGGTACAGACCAGATCGGACGTTTTGATATCACCGTGGATGATGACACTAACTCTATTGTCGATTTTAAATGGCAGCTCATTCCAATTGAAGACGGCCTCGCTGAGCCTGATAAAGAACTACAAAAGTTTTTGGATTCGTTCAAAGAAGAAGTTGATCGGAAATATAACACTCTTTTGTGCAAATTTAATCAGGAACTTACACATCCGGAAAGAGAAATAGAAACTTCTTTAGGAAACTTGCTGGCTGATGCCTTTGCACAAGCTTCTGAAGCTGATGTTGTATTTCTGGGAAGCGGTTCAATAAGAATCAAGAACTTAGGCCCTACCGTGGCTTTAAAAGACTTTTTAGCCTGTTTTCCATACGATGACACCATCAGCAAATTTACAATTACCGGTGCGCAACTGGAAAAGATGTTTAGCCATTTCATGAGAAAAGAAAACCGTAACGGAGAAGGCGAGTGCTATCAGGTCAACAGGGGCGTGGAGGCTATTTATGACGATACTAAAAAATCATTAAAAAGCTTATCTGTTAGAGGCGAAAAAGTTAAAAAAGACGGAAAGTACACTATTTGTCTTCAGGGATTCCACTTCAACAATTGTCAAAGTTATCTAAATATTACTCAAGATGAACTTTTAGTTGATGCTTCGCATAGGGTTGTCTCGACTTCGGCCCAAAATATCTTAGAAGAATATTTAAGAAACCATCAAAATGTTAACTCTGAAGTAGAAGGACGGCTGGTTTACACAAAATAGATCGCGGGTGGGCTTTTTGGCACCGGCGGAGGGAGTCGAACCCCCGACACACGGTTTTGGAGACCGTTGCTCTACCACTGAGCTACGCCGGTAGGCGCCATGGTAGAAAGTATATCATTTTACACATTTTTTGTAATATTTATGGAAATCTTTAGTTTTAGATGCGGTAATCCGTAATTAGTCCTAGTGAATGGGGACGACATTTTCCTGGTACACATTGTTATCCTCATTCGACTCTCCTACATCATTGTCAGAGTCAACCATAGCTTTAGTAGCATAAGTGGACCACCCACCGTAGGTGTAATTGCAAGTCACAACCTTGGTGCTATTTGGCGCGATCGAGGCTACGTGCTCACGGCAAGCATAATTATAAGCGGTACCCCACCATTCCCAGTAAAAATCTTCAGCCGCTATGTTTCCGTTATTTTTGATGCCTATTCTTACGGTAAATGGAACACCCATTTCCGGTATAGGATCGAAACTATATTCGCTCACTGACAAATCAATATATTCTTCTTCTAAAACATTAACATTCTCTTCGCCTATATTATTAGTCTCATCGGATTCATCAACATCATCATCAGAGTCTATAACCACGCTAGTGGAAAACGTACCGTAATCATCATAGGTATATTCGCACTCAACCGTTTCCTTATCTCCCATATCCAACCAGTCAACATCACCGTCACAACCAAGCGTATTATCATCAGCCCACCACTCCCAACTAAAACCCTCAGCGTCGGCGTCACCATCATTCACAATTTCTATATGAACAGTAAATTCTTCATTTTGCTTGGGTTCTTCTTTTGAAAGGGTGTATTCGTGAATAATAAGATCGGGATAGTAAACTTCCTCTGCTTCTTCCGTAGTTGCGTCTTCTTCGTTCTCCGTCACATTAATGTCAACCTTGGCATCCTCATCAGTCTTCTTGTCTTTATCTTCTGTGGCAGCTCCCTCAACTACCTGTTCTTGATCTGTTTCAGTGGCTTGTTGGTCCTCTTTTGATCTTTGGTCTTTAGTCAGAAACAAAAAACCTAAAATTATAAAAATAGCCGCGAAGGCGACTATAACGGCTGTGGTTGTGGGAGAAACTTTTTTATCTGTTTGGTTTTCTGTGTTTTCACTCATAGTTGTTATTATAAACTATATTATTTCATTTTAAAACTATTTAATTTAAATTTTTCGATGGTTAACAAGTAAAGCACCAGACTTATGAGGAGTAGAGAGTCGATCCCAAATACATAGGATAGATAAGACAATAAACCTCCTACAGCTGAACCAAACAAATTATTGGCATAAAACGAATTTCTATCTTTTGTAGCATTAAAATAGTCTATAAAAAGAAAACCCGCAAAAAATAAAGGTAAATTAAGTAGAATCGGCACAAAAGTGTACTTAAGTGTATCGGGGTAACTTACAAATCTTTCAACCGGCAGTATAAATTGTAATATAAAAGAAACCACCAACAACAAGTAAATAACCGGTTTTTTGATAGATACTTTTAAACTAACTAGATTAGCCGCCAAAATCATAATTAAAATATAGCTAATAATAAACACGCTTGTTTTCCAGGTATTTCCATAAATTAAAGACGTACGCCCGATATTTTGAAATTCGTACAAAAGAAAAGCCGCTCCCAGTAAAAATGGCACTTTACTAAATTTATTCTGTGTACCCACACCTTTAAAAATGGCCAAAAACAACGCTAACAATAATACCGACACAATCAGATGGATATTAGGAATTTTTGCTTTGGTTAGATACAAGTAAGGCCAGTTGTCAGTTAAATATCTTTCCGGATCCTGGTACGATACTTTTCTGGCTTGGACGAATTCATTGAGTTTTGCGTTTTCGCTTAAAATATTGTCAATTTTTTCAGGGTCTTTTGAAGCGATATAAAACACACCTCCCCAGCCGAAAATAGGTGGGTCTTGCTGCATGCTGATAATTAATGGTACGTAACCGAAAGCGTTTTCTATACTGCCTTTTATTTTCGAACCAATCCAATCACGGCGTACATCAAAAGATAAAAATAAAATGCCGTCATCTTCTAAAACGTTGTAAACGTCTACTAAACTTTCCTTGGTGTATAAAAAATTATCTAACTGCACATTGGTAAGACTTGAGTTTAAAGTGTGCGAATCTGTGAGTCCCATCACGACTACATCAAATTTCTCTGGCGTGGTTTGGAGGTAGGCCCGGCCATCGTTATTGATGATTTCTACTTTTTCTGATTGGTATGGACTTTCCGGATGGTAGTTTTTGCCGAATTCAATGATTTCCGGGTCGATCTCAACCGCGACGACTTTTTCTACGCCCATCCTCAGTGCCCCCGAAGCGTCATTTCCCGCGCCCGCTCCTATGAGTAGTGCTTTTTTTGCACTCGGATTAAGTATGTATGGTAGATCATACTGATTTCTAAACTCCAAACCTTCAAGTTCTTCTTCTTTGGCGCCTAATCCTAGTAGTTTTTCTTTAACGCTTGCTTGATATGTTTTCGATAAATCCAAAAGTCCCATATAACCGATGTTATTTACTTTGAGCATGGTGCCTTGGGGCAATACCGGATTTGCTGGCAGTTCCACTAACTCTAACTTTTGATACGGAGACCACACAATATTATTTTTGGAAAGTAAGCTTATGAGTAAAAATGGAATGAGAGCGAACATGGCCACACCACTAAATATTCTTTTTTCCTTAACCGTAATTATCGTGATGAGAATCATCGACAAAGCTATAGAAAGATATGGAGAAATATTTAGTAGGGATGATAGATTAAAAAACAATATCCCCATCAAGGAAAAGAGTAAATTTACTGAGTAAGATATGGTGAGGTGTTTTGAATTGTCGAAAAGTTTGCCTAGTAGCTGGCCTAACGGCATAAAAGTGGCTAGTACTAATGCAAAAAGTAAGATTGTAAGGAGGAAACCAAAAAATATACTCGATGCGCCAACGCCCGTATTTTGAAACCAAATAAAACTGTCGCTGACAGGAGAGAGTAGGTTAGTAATATTTTTAAATATTTCTAGGTTTATGGAAATGATTACCAATACAAGCGCGATTGAAGAAAAATACAAGGGCAGTTTTCTTTTTACGAGAATTCCTAAACCGGAACC